>CAZYUK010000143.1:0-4395 GCA_964650675.1 uncultured Candidatus Bathyarchaeia archaeon | reverse complement strand
GAACGGCGACCTCTTCATCAACACCTTCGGCGCCATAGACAAGCACGTCCTGGGCACCGGGGAGGAGTTGATCGTGGACAACTTCCACCTCGTCGCCTTCTCGGACTCATGCCCCTACGAGGTCAGGAGGCCGGGCAGCTGGAAGGAGACGTTCCTGAGCGGCGAGGGCCTCGTCGTCCACATCAGCGGGCCAGGTGAGGTCTACATACAGACGAAGAACATCAGGGAGTTCGCGGAGTGGCTCTGGACACTGATAGAGCCTCACGTGCAGGCGAGGGGCAGGGCCAGGTAGCCGTGAAGGGGAGCCACCCCAGCCCTCATTCGCCCTCCGCCCTTCGGAGGGCCTCGGCGATCCTCAGCGCCTTCCCCGCCACCTCGACAGCGTCGAAGCCGAGGATCTCTATCATGGGCTCCTTCCCCCAGTCGCCGTCGTGGTAGATGATGTCAGGTGTCGAGCCGAGCCTGATCATCGCGGCCTTTGTCCCCCACGGGATGGTGCCGCCCTCGGTCGCCTTCACCTCCTCCGGCTCCTCCCTCCTATCATAGGAGGATATCCTCAGGCCCAGATTCCGGCACACCTCTAAGACCTCCGGGGTATTCCTCACGTTCATCGCCGCCCTTATCTTCGGGTCCAGCTGGTTGGCGGCGAGTATGGCCTTAGCGACGTGCCTAGATCCCCCGAATCTGGGGCACGAGGACGCCTTGACCCTGTCGTCGATCTTGACTATCCTGCCTGGGACGCCTGCGATGTCCGATGTATCCTGGGGGTATGGCAAGGACATGCCTATGTTGACCTGAAGCTCTGGAACCAGGTTGTAGAAGGCGTCGCTTTCCTCGAGCATAGCGACGGCCTTCGAGACGTTTTCCAGGACGGCGTATCTCTCCGCCTGGTTGTATAGCCAGGCCATGGGGTTGGTGGGCCCGTTCCCCTTGCCGAGCTCCAGCCCATGCATGATCGATACGGAAACGAACTCCTTACCGAGCCCCACCGCCCTGATCAGGGGCTCCCCCTTTGCTAGATAGGCCGCCACGGCCGAGGACAGGACGCATCCCGTGCCGTGCAACGTCTTGACATCCAGGCGCTCCGACTCGAACCTCCGCCTCTCTCCGGCTGATAGTAGAAAGTCGATGGCCTTCCTTGTCCTGATGTGACCGCCTTTTATGAGAACCGCCTTGGCCCCCGAGGAGACCAGGCGCTCGGCTGCCCTCTCGACGTCGTCGAGGCCCTTTATCTTGAGGCCCGTCAGCGCCTCAGCCTCGGACCTGTTGGGCGTTATGAGTGTGGCCTGAGGCATCAGCTCCTCCCTGATGACCCTCAGGATCCCCTCTCCCATGAGGCTCGACCCCGTGGTCGCCCTCATCACCGGGTCAACGACGATGGGCACGTCGAGTCGACGCAGCTCCGAGGCCACGGTCTCCGCCGCCTCTGCCGTGGGGAGCATCCCAGTCTTCACCGCGTCGACCCCGATATCCTCGGTCACCGCCCTCACCTGCTGCCTGATCACCTCCGCAGGCACGGGGAACACCGCCCTGACCTCGGAGGTGTTCTGGGCGGTCACGGCGGTGACAGCCGACATGCCGTGTACGCCGAGGGCGGCGAAGGTCTTGAGGTCGGCCTGGATGCCAGCCCCCCCGCCTGAGTCGGAACCCGCTATCGTCAGGGCACGCGGCATCCTGGGCATCAGTGCTCAGCCCTCATGTACTCGCTGAGTATCTTGATGGCGCAGAACTCCCCGCACATGCTGCAGCCCTTGTCCGTCATCCCCCCAGGCGACCTCTCCTCCTTCACCTTCCTCGTCCTCGCCGGGTTGATCGAGAGATCTATCTGCCTCCGCCAGTCCAGCTCCGCCCGCGCCTTCGACATGTCGTTGTCCCAGACCATCGCCTTATCCCTCCTCCTGACGAGGTCGCCCACGTGGGCGGCGATCCTGGAGACGATCACGCCCTCCCTCACATCCTCGACGTCGGGGAGGCCTATGTGCTCGGTCGGCGTCACGTAGCAGAGGTAGTCGGCACCGGCCATCGCGGCGGCCGCGCCCCCTATGGCTCCCACGATGTGGTCGTAGCCGGGCGCTATGTCCGTGACAAGCGGGCCTAGGACGTAGAAGGGCGCCCCCTTGCAGACGGCCTTCTCCAGCCTGACGTTGGCGTCTACCTGGTCCAGGGGTATGTGGCCTGGCCCCTCCACCATCGCCTGCACCCCTGCCGCCCTCGCCCTCTCGACGAGCTCGCCGACTGTGACCAGCTCCTGGATCTGTGGGGCGTCCGTTGCGTCGTGTATGCAGCCGGGTCGGAGGCCGTCTCCGAGGCTCAGCGCCATGTCGTATTTCTTGGCCAGCTCCAGGAGGTAGTCGTAGTTCTCGTATAGCGGGTTCTCCTTGTCGTTGTGCATTATCCACGCCGCTAGGAAGGTGCCTCCCCTGCTCACGATCCCTGTGAGCCTCCTGTGCCTCCTTATGCTGTCAACGCTGACCCTGTTCACTCCGCAGTGGACCGTCACGAAGTCCACTCCGTCCTTGGCGTTCCTCTCGACCGCGTTGAAGAGGTCGTCCTCCGTCATGTCAACTATGGCGCCCCTCTTCTCCTGGGCCAGGATGGCGGCCTGGTAAATCGGGACGGTGCCGATGGGGAGGGGCGTCGCCTCGATGATCCTCCGCCTGATGGCGTCTATGTCGCCGCCCGTGCTCAGGTCCATGATCGTGTCCGCACCCGCCTCGTGTGCCGCCTTCGCCTTCAGTACCTCCGTCTCGACGTCGCAGATGTCCCTGGAGGTACCGATGTTGGCGTTCACCTTTATCCTCAGCCCCTCACCTATGGCCATCGCCGGGATCTCGTGGCCTATGTTGCGGGTGATGATCATCCTCCCGGCGGCCAGGCCACGCATGATGAACTCGGGCGGGAGATCCTCCCTTGCGGCGACCTCCCTCATCTCCTCTGTTACCTTCCCCCTCTTCGCGTACTCCATCTGCGTCGTCATTTCAAACCAACCCTCCCTTCGTTGAAACCCGAAGGAAATAGACGATGATCACGGATCATAGCCTGATCACCTCGTCCATCCTGGAGGCGAGCTCCTCCATCATGGTCCTCTCCCGCGAGGAGAGGCCTGTCCCGTGGTCCTCTTTCAGCTTCTCGCCGTAGTACCCGTTCGCGACGACGGTCTCCGCTGATTCGAATGCCCGCCATAGGCGCTCGATGTCTCCTCTCTGCAGGTAGATAGAGACGTCGTTGACGAACAGGTTGCTTGTCGGCCTGCGAAGGAAGTCGTCTAGCAGGGCTTCGGTGGCCCTCCTGTTGTGATCAGCGTAGCTCATCAGCTCGTCGGCGTCACGAGCCGAGAGGCGGGGTGTTTTCAGTCCCCTTGCCCTGAGGCACCTGACCTCAGGATTCCCTATGTTTCGGAGTCTCCCGCCGACCGTCAGCCCCTTGACTGTGGCTGCCTCCGGCGCCATGTCTATCACCGTTATGCCCCTTAGTCCGAGGCTTACGGCCTCCCCCAGCAGCCTGTCTGTCAGCGACGTCTTGCCCGAGTTGACCTCGCCCATGATGAGGATTCGCCTCCCCAGGGCCTCCCTAATCGAAGTAACGGTCAACGCCCACCCTCCTGAGCGCCTTCAGGATGACGAAGCCCAGGATCGCCCCAGGCATGCTGCTCGCCGCGAAGGCCGTCCAGAAGTATATGAGGGTCATGGTCTTCCCGATTAGAGGCGCCACGGCCAATGCGCTCACCGTCGCCCCTATGCCGACTGTGCCCACAGGCTCGATGAGGGCGAAGTAGTCTGTCTTCCTCACGTACCTATACATGAGTCCAACTACCAGCCCCCCGAATATCCCGCCTGGGTAGGCGAATACCGTTCCCATGCCCGTGGAGATCCTTATCGTGCCGGTCGCCATGGCTATGAAGACGGCGTACCAGGGGCCAAGCAGCACGCCCGCCAGGGCGTTCACCATGTGCTGGGCCGGGAAGCACTTCGTGTCCCCGACAGGGAAATAGAACGGGCTCAGGACAACTGCGAGGCCTACGAAGGTCGCCGCCAGGGCGATCTTCCGGGTTGTCGACGCCCTTGCCGCCCTCGATGGGGCGGTTTTCGTCTCGATGGCCCTAAAAATGCCGTGATCCTTAGCTGAAAAACCGTTTACAGGCTCTCTTCCCCTCATCGTCTCCCTCCGCCGGTATTACCCGGATCAGGTTCAAAGGGTCGACGCTGCGCGTCCTCTCAGCCGGGCCTCGGCCCAGCTCCCCTTCACGAAGAGAGTCGTGGAACTCCCTTTTTAAAGTTGAGGTGCAGGCCACACCCCTTCCAGTCGCCGGCCGGGTGGGTGTGTGAGGGATCGCTGGGTTCCCCGAAAAGGATTAAATCATCGCCTGCCCCCTGAGAGGGCTGGGGCTGGTAGATC
>CAZYUK010000142.1:0-4405 GCA_964650675.1 uncultured Candidatus Bathyarchaeia archaeon | reverse complement strand
GTACTGAAAGGCGGACACCACAGCATACGCTTTAGACAGCAACTTCTAAAAGACCAGCCCCCCTGACTCTCTGAGGGAGGACCGCGTCTTGTCACTATACGAGTCTCTCGGCGTCGACGTGAAGAAGAGGGGGATAGAGAGCTTCAAGGGGTCCCTTGACAACCTCTTCCCGGCCGCCTTCTGCGTCGTGCAGAGGGATCCGTCCGATCCAGACATCGGGATCGTCTGCCACACCGACTCCGCGGGGAGCAAGCCGATACAGGCTTACCTCATGTACCGGGAGACGGGCGAGGCGAGATGGCTCGGTGGCCTCGCCCAGGACGCCCTCGCCATGAACGTGAACGACATCCTGTGCGTCGGCGCGATGCCGGTCACCTTCGTCGACTACGTCGCCTTCAACACCCTGGGCATAGACCGAGTCGGGCTGCTCGCCGCGCTCGCAGACGGATTCGCCCGCTGCAAGAAGGTTCTCAACGATGAAGGGATGTCCATCATGTTCGCAGGGGGTGAGACCGCCGACCTCCCCGACCTCCTCAGGACCCTCGATGTCAGCGTGACCGTCTTCGGAAGGGTTCCATTGGGCGAGGTGATAACCGGAGAGAGGATAGGGCCGGGGGACGTGATCGTGGGGCTGAGGAGCGGCGGGTGTGTCAGGTACGAGGAAGGCGTCAACAGTGGCATAATGAGCAACGGCCACACCCTCGCGAGGAACTGCCTCCTCGAGAGGGGCTACCTGGAGAAGTACCCCGAGCTCTCGCATCCCGGCCGTGGCCGGTTCATGGGCAGGTTCAAGATCGACGATCACCTGGACGAACTTGGGATGACCGTGGGTAAGGCTCTTCTCTCGCCGACCCGCCTGTTCGCCCCCATAGCCGCCGCAGTGCTCAGGAAGGTGGGCGGAGGCGTGCACGGGATGGTCCACAACACAGGCGGCGGGCAGACGAAGTGCCTCAGGCTCGGAAGGGGCGTCCGATACGTCAAGGACTCGCTCCCAGAGCCCGACCCGATCTTCCGCCTCATCGAGGCGGAGGCTGGTGTTGACCCGAGGGAGATGTATCAGGACTTCAACATGGGGGTGGGCTTCGAGTTAATTGTCGAGCCTTCCGCCGTCGACGACGTCCTCAAGGTATGCGGGGGGTTCGGGATCGGCGTGCAGGTCATCGGGAGATGCGAGGAGAGCAGGGGAGGCAACGCCCTCACCATTAGGCGCGCCAAGAAGACGTATCATTATAAGTGATTTGCTTTTGGAAGACGGGTCGAGTCCTCCTCCAAGAAGTTGGCCTGGTCAGTCGTTCTCACGCAAATAACTGTGCGACTGCCGGGGCATCCAGGCCGGTTAATTCATTCAGCCTCTTCAGGACGTTCAGGTAATGGGATCTGTTCCTCCTCATCAGGTCTCGAACCTCCCCACGCATCCCCATTGACTCCGCCTTTCCGCCGAGAGCCATCACCGTGTCCCTGAGCCTCCGTAGGATCGACAGCACCTCGAAGTACTCGAGGTCGGCGTATACGCGTCCCGAGGCGGATGCGTAGCCCGAGACGAAGAGGTCTCCGAGCTCGGATGAGTAGAAGGTGGAGGCGAGCAGCTTCGTCCACGCCAGGTCCTCGCGCGGGTCACCCACGGCGGCGCCGCTCCAGTCGATTACGACCGGGCGGCCGTCCTCCCTGAACAGGATGTTTCCTGGGTGAAAGTCCTGATGAATCACGGTCAGTGGCTCATTTGCCACGCTCCGCCTTCGGCTGTCCAGCCAGGAGACGACGTCCTGAAGATATTTGATTCCTGACCCCCTCAGCGTCCCCTCTATTCCCCGTATGCGGTGCTCGAGTCGACCGCGCGTCCCCCTGTAATTCCTCCTGAACGGGATTGTCCTCCTAGGGAGCCTGTGGAGCTGAGCATACAGCCCGCTGAACAGGGCGAGGTTTTCGCCTCGCTTCCCGGGGTCGGCCGAGAGGAAATCGTCCATGAGCGATCCGCCTGAGAGCCTCTCCATTATGATGAACGGCGCGCCGAGGATGTCCGACCCCGAGTCACAGATGTAGACCTCGGGCACGGGATAGCCGGCGCGGAGCAGGTTGATCATCACGCGGAACTCCCTGTCAGCCCTCTCGCCTGCGGACGATCCGCTGAACACCCTGGCGGCCATATCCGCTGCGTTCCCTCCTTGGGCGAGTCGGAAGCCGTAGATGCTGGCCTCCCAACCCGCATTCAGCCTTCGGAAGTCGATTACCCTGGCTTCGTCGCCGTGAAGCTCGGCGAAGAGACGCCTGAGTCCCTCCTCAATTTTGGTCGTCTCCAAGCTCGAGGCCACTCACCCTGATCCCTGTCTTAAGCGCCCACAGATAAATAATAGCCCCCGAAGAAGAGGTTAATAAACGAAGTTTCCTTCAAGATACAAGGGAGACGATCTTTCATTGGAAGAGCTGCCGGGTCTCCGGGAGAGCTATAAAAAGACTAGGGTGATCCTCCTCACCACATTTTCCGAGGATGGGGAAGAGCATATCAGGCAGATGACGAACCTGAACGAAGACCCCTATGCGACGATGTGGTTCACCACGTACACGAATACAAGGAAGGTGGAGGATGTGAAGAAAAACCCAAGGGTCCTCCTGACCTTCCCTGCCACAAAGAAGGGGGAATTCTATGTGATCGAGGGGAAGGCTGAGCTCGAGAGACAGGAGGTCGTCGAGGAGAAGTGGAGCTGGTGGTATCTGTACTGGTGGCCCGAGCAGTCCGACAGGTTCTGGTTCACAAGGAACCGCCAGCACCCGGAGTGGTCGATAATCAACGTTCACCCCGTCTCCGCGAAAATCACCACGAGGTAAGCTCTTACCGGGGAAAGGGTAAGAGGTGAAACGGGCGTCGAGATGAGATGGAGCCGGAGAGTTACCTTCTACTAGCCTCTCGTTGTGCTGTAGGTCAGGAACCTCATCTTGCTCCGGGGATCCTCATTGAAATTCGTCATCAGCCTACTCCTCGTGGAACCATCCTCCGCGTACGTAATCATGTTCACCAATTTCGCTGCTAGGAAGTCTTGTTCCAGGCATAGCACCTTATTCGTTTCCCTTCCACTCCTCTGATCTCTAAATGACAAGTTCAGGTTTATGAGTAACGCTTCAATTGGATTTTTTGAATGTTTCAGTTTGTTAGCCGTCGAGACCTAGCCCGAGAGGCGGAGAAGACTGTAGAGTATTAGGGGGTGGCAGTCTGGACATGGTTATGCCGAAGAAGCTTGGTAAAAGGGAAAAACTTGGCCGACTGCGGAGGTATCAGAACTCGAAAAAGATAGGGCAGGGAACAAGAATGTCGTCACGCGGCCCCATTTCGGTTTTCCATCTGGATGATTCACAGGAACAACTTGAAGTAGCTAAAATAGTTCTTGAGAGGGATGATCCTTCAATAAGGGTAAACCCATTTCAATCCTCCTCAGCTCTGCTTCGAGAGCTGACAATGAGAAATTGTGACTGCATCGTTACCTCATATAATGTGAACCGGACGAATATCGAGTCGCTTACTCCCGAGATCCGTCGTGTCACCGAGGCGCCCATAATACTCTACTCAGCGATTGAAAGATACAACGCTGAAAAGGTCATGTCCTCGAATCATATAGATGGGTTTGTCGAGAAAAAGGGTGATCTTGAACACTACAAGGAGCTTGCCGCGATGATAAGGGGGGTCGTAGAGAAATATAGGAGAAGCCATGGTGGTGCCTAAATTAGTAATTTAATTTTATTAGCAATCCAAAGTGAAGGTTATATATGCCCAGAAACACACGTAGAAACTTAAAAAAGTAATAAATGATAGTTTAACCCTAACTTCCTTTTGACTATTCTTGAGCAACTCTCTACGGAAGGATGTCATCGAAAAGATACGTGTCCTATTGGTTGAGGATGAGCAAGCTCAATTGGAGCTTATAAAGCTCAACCTCGAGGATTCCGATCCCTCGTTGATAATCTACACGACAGCTTCGCCAAGTAAAGCCTTGACAATCATCAAGAAGGAACCCATCGAGTGTGTGGTATCAGACTACCAGTTGCCAGAGATGAACGGCATCCAACTCTGCAGGGAGATTCGGACCTTCAGTAGCGTCCCCTTCATCATCTACACGGGCAGAGGCAGCGAGGAGGTCGCCCTGACCGCATTCTCCGCCGGTGTTGACGATTACGTCAGGAAAGAGAAGGAGCTTGCCCACTTCAAGGTCCTCGCCAACGGGATCAGGTCCGCCGTTGAGAGGAGTCGTACGGAGAAGGCCAGCGTGCGCGCCGAAGAGGAGCTCAGGAGCTCGCAGGAGAAGCTGAGATCGGCGAACGAGGAGCTCCTAGCCATGGAGGACGAACTGAGGTCCAGTAACGAGCAGCTCACAATATACTCAACCCACCTTGAGGAGATGGTCGAGGAGAGGACGAG
>CAZYUK010000141.1:0-4420 GCA_964650675.1 uncultured Candidatus Bathyarchaeia archaeon | reverse complement strand
TCGAGGCGCCGAGGTACGCGATCGACGCCGCCCTCGAGGCGATAAGGAAGGGCGGGGAGTGGACCCACTACGGCGGAACCGCCATCCCCCAGCAGTTCAGGGAGGCGGTAGTCGACTACTACAAGAAGTGGGTCGGGCCGGAGTACAAGACGGACAACGTTCTGCCCGTCGCCGGAAGCAGCGCGGCGCTGTACATCGCCCTCGCCTCGGTGCTCAGGGAGGGGGACGAGATCCTTCTCTGGGAGCCGAGCTACAGCAACCACTACGTGATGCTCAGGGACATGGGGATGAAGATGAACATCGCCGATCTGCCCCGCGAGAATAAGTACCACATGGATCTCGACAGGCTGCCGGAGTATGTGACGAAGAAGACGAAGGCCGTCCTCGTGTGCAACCCGAACAACCCGACCGGCAGCGTTTATACGAAGAAGGAGATTGAGGCGGTCGGGGACCTCGCGGAGGACAACGACCTCGCCATCTTCAGCGACGAGATATACCTCCACTACGTCTACGACAACAACAGGTTCGTGGCGCCGAGCACCATCGGTGATCTGAGGGAGAGGACGATAAACGTGATGAGCTTCAGCAAGACCTTCAGCATGACTGGATGGAGGCTCGGCTACGTCATCGTCCCCGAAAGGTACCTGAAGCAGGCGGTGACGGTGAGCAGGCTGACGGCGCCTAGGGCGGCGACATTCGTCTACGCGGCGGGCACAGCCTGCCTGAGGGGCGACTTCAAGTACGTCGACGAGAGGCGGAGGGAGTACAACACGAGGAGGAGGTACTTCTGCAGGGCGGTTGACGACCTCGGCTTCCCCTGCCACTTGTTCGAGGGCGCCTTCTACGCGTGGTTCGACGCCAGGAAGACCGGGCTGAAGAGCCAGGAGTTCATAGACAGGCTGGAGAAGGCCGAGAATGTGCTTCTGAGCCCGGGCAGCGCCTTCGGCACGAAGCAGGAGGGTTTCATCAGGGTGCCCATGACGGCGCCTGTGCCCGTGCTCAAGGATGTTGTCTCGCGGATTGAGAGGTTCGTCAAGACCCTCTAAGAACCCTCTCATTCCGTCTTTTTCTCAGCTATTATGTGTTTTTTTCCGCAGATTCGAGGCGGGACAGATGTCTTACACGTTCCAGTGAAGAACGTCGTCTCCCGATGGATCAGAGTAACCATTCTCCTCTGATCCCTTCTTCCGTGGCTGTTCATAACGGAAAAAAAAATTTTTCCAAGACTAGGCTGGGTTCGTTTTATATCGTCTGTCGTTGGTGGTTGATCCATGCTCATCCTCTCGGATCAGGATGTTCGGGGTCTCATCTCGATGGAGGAGGCGATAGGGGCCGTCGAGGAAGCCTTCCGTGAGCTCAGGAGGGGGACCGCGCGGATGCCTCCACGTGGCACCATAATGCTGCCCGTGTTCAACGGGAGCATAAGCCTCATGCCCTCTTACCTCGAGGGGTCGGGGGCCCAGGCGACCAAGATCATCAGCATATACCCGGATAATCCGAGGAGGGGTCTCCCCACGACGGCCGCCTGGATAGTGGTGAACGACCCGGAGACAGGTCAGGTGGAGGCTTTCATGGACGGCACCTACCTGACGGGGGTGAGGACCGGCGCGGTTTCAGGCGTGGCGGCAAAATATCTCGCGCCCGAGGAAGCGAGGGTGGCGGCTGTCTTCGGCGCCGGCGTCCAGGCGAGGAACCAGGCGTGGGCCGCGGCCACCGTCCGGAAGCTGGATGAGATCAGGGTCTACGACCCGGTCAGGGCCGCCGCCGACAGGTTCGTGGACGAGATGGGGGAGAGGCTCGGCGTACCGGTCGTCAGGGCTGAGAGCGGGGAGGAGGCGTGCCGAGGCGCGGACATGGTGCTCACGGCGACCACCTCGAAGAAGTCGGTCGTGAGGCGGGAGTGGCTCGGCGACAGGGTCCACGTTTCAGCCATAGGCGCCTTCTACCCGGACTGCAGGGAGCTGGAGACGGAGATAATCGTGGACGCGAAGGTGGTCATCGACGAGTGGGAGGCTATAAGGCTCGAGTCGGGCGACATCATGATCCCCGTGAGGGAGGGGGCGATGACCGAGGACCATGTCTACGCGGAGCTCGGCGAACTCGTGACGGGCGAGAAGCCGGGGAGGACGCCGGGCGACGGGCTCACCGTCTTCAAGAGCGTCGGCATAGCCATCCAGGACTCGGCCGTGGCCAAGCTGGTCGTCGACAAAGCGTCAAAATTGATGTGAGATAGGTCTAAAGGTGCCGCATCGAGGAGATGCGTGGAAGCCTGTGCTGCTAGAAGGCTTCCGTCTCATCATTCAGCCTCCTGAAGAAGGCTTCCATGAACCTGAATCGCTCTGCAGCGATCTCCCTGCCCGTATTCGTCGACAACGCCTCGTACTGAAGCCTTGTGATCTGGTCGAACCAGGCAAAGTCGTGGAAAATCTTCCTCTCCTCGCCCAACATGTGGAAGGCTCTTGCCACGCCGATGGCTCCGAAGCCGTCTATCTTATCGGCGTCCCAGATGACCCTCTCCTCAAGCGTCTTGAGCCTGTCTCTGGCTGAGGAGCTATGCTTCAGTATCATCTGTCTGACCTTCTCGATCCTCTCCTCCGGGTAACCTCTTTTGCGCAGCATCTCAACCGCCTTCCCGGCGCCAACCTCCGTGTGAGGCTCGCCGTATGATCTCCCTACGTCATGGAGGGCCGCGGCGATCTGGACCAGCTCCAAGTCGGCTCCCTCACGCAGAGCCAGGTGTGTGGCGATCCTGTAGACCCTCTCCGTGTGCTGTGGGTCGTGGGTCGTCGTGGGATCCATTTTGTCCTTCGCTTCCCTTAGAAGCCCCTCGGCGAGGTCAGACATTTCGTTTGTACGTTCCTTTTTCCGTGTTAATGAAACCTGCGTGGACCTGGAGCTTATTTAAGGCCGGTCAGACGATGTGTTGGTGGTGATTCCATCTGCGCATCGACGTGGTTATGTTGATCTCCGGGCTCGGTCCCGAGGCTACCAGGAGGAGGCAGGAGCTGATGAGCAGCTACGCCTCACAAGGGACAGAGGTGAGGCTCGTGACTACCAGGAACGCCCCGCCTTCGGTGGAGTCGCAGGCGGAGATGGAGCTCGCGGCACCGGGCATCCTCGAGAGGGTGATGAGGTCGGAGAGGGAGGGCGCCGACGCGATCGTCATATGGGGCGGCCATGACCCCTCGCTCCAGGCGGCCCGCAGCCTCGTCTCCATCCCCGTGCTGGCGCCCGGCATGGCCTCGATGCACGTGGCCTCGATGCTGGCCGAGTGGTTCAGCCTGGTGGTGCAGCTGCCCGAGGTCGAGTGGCTCGCCTGGAGGCAGGTGAGGGATCTGGGGCTCGAGGGGAAGTGCGTCGGGGTCTACCCCGTCGACATCCCGGTGCTTGAGCTCGGGAAACCTGAGAGCTACGAGGCGGTGAAGGAGACAGTCGGCCAGTCGATCGAGGACGGGGCGGACGCCGTCTGCTTCGGCTGCATGGCGCTCAACGACCACGTCGACAGGCTCACGGAGGAGCTGAGGGTTGACTACCCTGGGGCCGTGCTCATCCATCCGGGGAGGACGACGATGAGGCTCGCCGAGGCGCTTGTCAACCTGGGCCTCACGCAGAGCAGGCTCAGCTACCCGCAGCCGCCGAAACTCATTAAATTTCCCTGACCTTTCAGAATTTCTCGCATCACCATCATCTTAAAACAGTAGTAAAGCCAAGTTGAAGAGATTCGATCGGAGTGAGCCCGTTGCCCAAGAAGTTCAAGGTCGATCTGGACGAGACCATCTGCAAGGGCTGCGGCATCTGCGTCCACATCTGCGAGACGAAGGGCGGCAAGAACCTCAGATACGGCGAGAAGAGGACGCTCCTCGGCGGAGCCCTGCCGGAGTCGGCGGGCGCATGCACGGGCTGCCGCTGGTGCGAGCGCTACTGCCCAGACTTCGCCATAAGCGTGGAGGAGGAGGCCGAGGATGCTTAAGCCTGGCAGGCACCTCGTCCTGGGGAACGTCGCCTGCGCCGAGGGGGCTCTGAGGGCGGGCTGCCGCCTCTTCGCCGGTTACCCAATCACCCCGGCGAACGAGATCGCTGAGTACATGAGCGGGGAGATGCCGCGCGCCGGGGGCTACTTCCTCCAGATGGAGGACGAGATAGCCAGCATAGCAGCGGTCATCGGCTCATCCTGGGCCGGGGCGAAGGCTATGACGGCCACATCGGGCCCCGGCTTCAGCCTGATGCAGGAGAACCTGAGCTACGCCCACATGACCGAGACGCCGCTCGTCGTCGTCGATGTCCAGAGGAGCGGCCCCAGCACAGGCCAGTCCACCGACCCCTCCCAGCAGGACATCTACCAGGCCAAGTACGGTGCCCATGGCGACTACGAGGTCATCGCCCTCAGCCCCTGGAGCGCCCAGGAGATGTTCGACCTCAC
>CAZYUK010000140.1:0-4444 GCA_964650675.1 uncultured Candidatus Bathyarchaeia archaeon | reverse complement strand
AGAGGATACAGCAGATAGCACCTCGGTTCGGCGTCGACCCCGAGGAGGCGCTGAAGAGGATAATCTTCGCCGAGGCGTACACCTCAAACCACCAGACTGTCCTCCTCGAGAACTCGGACGAGGTCATCAAGGAGAACAACGTGAGGCTTATCATAGTGGACAGCCTCACGAGCCACTTCAGGAGCGAGTACCTCGGGAGGGAGCAGCTAGCGCCGAGGCAGCAGCAGCTGAACAAGCACATGCACAAGCTTATGCATCTATCAAGGGCCTTCAACACATGCGCTGTGATCACGAACCAGGTGATGTCTCAGCCCGACGTCTTCTTCACGAAGGGCGTGATACCTGTGGGCGGCCACATAGTCGGCCATATGAGCCATACACGCATCTTCCTCAGGAAGGGAAGGGGTAACGTCCGCATAGCCAAGTTGACGGTGAGCCCGAGCCTCCCAGAGGGAGAGACGCCGATCAGGATAACAGAGCAGGGGATAGAGAGCGATGAAGAGATCTGAGTCACGCAGGGGGATGGCGGCGACGGGCAAGACCCGTGAGGCCGCGATAACATTCTTCGACGCCATAATCGAGAGGCGCTTCTCAGACGCCGATAAGGCCCTAAACGAGGTCAAGGCGAGGAAGAACACGAACCCCGAGTTCAGGGAGGGTTACATGAGGGCCCTCGAGGGGATGCTCTTCTCCGCGAAGTCGGGGGATGATAGGGATTTCCTCAACAGGGCCTCGTACGACGAGGAGTCGATGGACAGGTACAGCCGGGACTTCAAGGACCTCATCCGGAGGGGCATAAACAAGCCCTTCGATCTGGGCTTCTTCTCGGCCTGGTCGGACCTGATGCATTACAGGCTGAATGCCAAGAAGTGACCTCACGCCATGGTCCTCAACATCGTGTACAAGAGGGTCCAGACCATGAGCCAGGTGAAGATGTAGGCCCCAATACCTATCTTGAAGCCGTGGCCCCTCTCCAACTTCATGAACGTCGCCAGCAGATCGGATATGACAAAGTAGATGAGGGCACCGAAGGCGAACACCAGGGTAGAGTCTATGTAGATGTACACCTGCAGGACTCCGCATATGACGGCTACGACGACGGAGGCGCAGACCTTGAGCCAGTAGACCTTCTCGGACGGCTTCATTTCCCAGCCCTTCACCGCACCTATCTAACTCGTCATATAAAAAGGGTGTAGCACCCGTGCTCAGCTGATATAGCCGAGCCTCTTGTCGGGGATGGGCGCCAGATCCATCTCCTCCTCGTAGATCTCGAGCCGCTTCTTGATGGAGGCGTCGATCTTCCTCGCCCTCTTCTCAAGCTGGCTCACATCTATCTCGACGCTCAGGATCGAGGCGAGCTTCTCAAGAACCGCCTTGGAGCTCAGGTGCTGTGGGACGTTCGCGTACTTGATGTCCCCCATCAGGCAGATGCCCTCTATGCCGTGCATCTTCGCCACCCCGATCAGGACGCCGTTGAGGCCGTTGACAGCGCCCTCATCGGTTATGACCTTGACGCCCGCACCTTCTAGCACCGACCTGAGTCTCTCATGATTATAGATCCCGTAGACCTTCGGCTCATTCTCATACTCGCTGGGGTAGGCTGCCATCGTGTAGATGCGCTTTACGCCGTACTTCTCGGCGACCCCGATGACTATATCGGCCAGGCGGATTGACTCCTCAGGTATCGAAGGCTGTGCGTCCCCGACGCATATGATGATGTCGTGAGGGGCCGATGCGTAGAAGCGGTGCCTTATGGGCATCAGCTCCCCAACGCCGCTGTTGTAGAGTAGGACGTTGTGGTAGTATACGACCTCCGCGAAGAGCCTCGCGTTGAGGCGTCTCCTCAGGTAATCAGCCGAGATCTTCGCGATGTAGCCCATCCCAGGCCAGGCGGCAATCATGGTTGGCTCTTTGAGCTCCGGCTCGCTGATGTAGTGGACTTCCAAATGAATCTCGTTAAAGATGGAAAGGTTTTGCATTAAACCTTTCGTTTGTTGTGATCGCAGTATCGTCGATCTGATCTCATCGGCGATTCAAACCTTGACATCCGAGACATCTGATCAATTTTTCATTTTGGATTTCCGTGTTAAAATTTTCAAGTCAGGTTCCGGGTTTTGTTGCTCAAAACTCAAAACCTTTTCGTCTCATGTCCAAGGGACATTCTTAACATGTCTGCCTCAACGACTTCAAATGCGTCAGGCATCAACGATCACTGAATGTGGTTTCTCTGCAACAGAATCGTGATATAGCCTTCAACCTCCCTATGGCTGTAGCGCAGGGGTGCCTAGAATTTGGCGGGCTGGAAAGAGATGTCGACGCATTCGGGTTAATGCATCTGGGAGGATGTTTTAGCGTGATAGTGTCGATGTGTCTGACAGCCTCTGAAGCTGAGCCAACACACGCGCCCCCAGACTACGCTACAAGTTTCCGGTAAACGAAGGCAGATGGTATAGGGTATGGCGAAGGGGGAGGAGTGGACGGCGGAGGAGCTTGAGAAGCTGAAGACATTCTACACGTCCGATGCCTCCTTCGAGGAGGTCATAAGGGAGCTCCCTCTCAGGAGCCCGAACGCCATAAGGCTGAAGGCGTCAAGGCTCGGGTTGAGGAGGCCGATGCTCCCCCAGAGGATCAACCAGATAAACTCACTGATCCTCTCAGGCGACGGGAGCCTAAGGGGATATGTCTTCAGGTGCAACGAGTGCGGCGGTCTCGTCCATGTGGACGAGGCGGACCTTGAGGAGAGCGGCCTTGTCAGGTGTGGTAGCTGCGGCGCCCTCTCCCACTTCGTCTTCTAGCAAGAACTGATAGACCAGTGAATGGAGATTCATGATATTTTTATATAATGAGCCTTACTTCAATTCAGAGGGAGTGGGGCTATGAGTCTCGAGATGGCACCGAAGCTGCTGGTCCGCGAGGCGATGTCGAGCCCCGTGGTGTCGGTGCCCGAGGACAGCGGCATCATTCAGATCGCCAAGCTGATGCGGGAGCAGAAGATAGGCTCGATCATAGTCAACAACCACGAAGGACAACCTGTAGGCATAGTCACCGAGAGGGACATCGTCCTGAGGGTCGTCGCCGACGGGAAGAGTCCTAACAACATAAAGGCCAAGGATGTCATGTCCTCGCCGCTCAGGCTGGTCAACGCGGAGACGGGGATCGTCGACGCCATGAGGCTGATGGACAAGATGAACATCAGGAGGCTCGGCGTCTCTTACAAGGGCAGCCTCGTCGGCATCATCTCGGACAGGGACATCCTCAGGATAATGCCGACCATCCTCGAGATAGTCAGGGAGACCTCCAAGATCAACAGCAACGAGGCGACGGGCAGGTCCTCGACCGTCGGCTACTGTGACAGGTGCGAGATGTATTCCACGGACCTCCGTCCCGTGGACGGGGAGTTCCTCTGCGAGGACTGCAGGGCCGAGGAGAAGGAGGGCTAGACGGCCCACCCCAAAATCTTAACCATGGTAGTCGCCATGAGGCCACATTTCCTCCTCGACGGCATGCTCGGCTCTCTCACGAGATGGCTCAGGATATGCGGTTACGACTCCGAGTACAGCAGTGACCTCTCGGATGACGAGCTGATCGAGGCTGCGAGGGGGACAGGCAGGATACTCCTCACGAGGGATGAGGCCCTCGCCCCCCGCGCGAACAGGGAGGGCGTCGAGGCAAAGTACCTGGCAGGCGCGAACGACGTCGAGAGGCTGAGAGACCTCTCGAGAAGCCTCGGCTTAGAGCTTACCCCTGAGAGCTCACGTTGTCCGAAGTGCAACCATGAGCTGGCGAAGGTCGAGAAGCGGGAGGTGGAGGGAAAGGTGCCTGAAGGAACGTTTGAGGCGTTCGAGGAGTTCTGGCTCTGCCGGGGCTGCGGCAGTGTCTTCTGGAGGGGCAGCCACTGGCCGAGGATCACCTCTACTCTCATGGAGGCCTCCAGCGGGCATTAGCTACTAAGCGAGAGGGCACCTGACATCTTTTATATCGTCCACCCCACTGCTTTGGATAGGCAGGGCACCTCAATGACCTTCAATCTCGGCCTCGATGAGGGGGCCTTCCTCGTCGGATTGGCGAGGAGGACCATCGAGAGCGTCCTCGGAGGGGGGAGGCCGCCGCCCACATCCGAGGCGCCCGAGGCGACAAAGAGGCACTGCGGCGTCTTCGTGACCCTCAACAGGGTTCGGGGCGGCGAGCACGAGCTCAGGGGATGCACCGGGTACCCTTATCCGGTCAAGGCGCTCGTAGAAGCCGTCGTGGATGTCTCCCAGGGCGCCGCCTTCGAGGACCCCCGTTTCCCCAGTGTTAAGGCGGCTGAGATGGATGAGATCGTCGTCGAGGTGAGCGTCCTCACCCCCCCAGAGGTTGTGAGGGTCAACGATCCTAGGCATTACCCGGAGCATGTGAGGGTCGGAGAGGATGGGCTGATCGTGAGGAGGGACGGGCGAAGCGG
>CAZYUK010000139.1:0-4479 GCA_964650675.1 uncultured Candidatus Bathyarchaeia archaeon | reverse complement strand
GGTATATACTGGTAAATATTTCCGGGCTCCTCTTGAGCCTACCATCGTCTTCCTTCCAAGAAATTTATTATAAGTCTCTAGCCTCCTATAAGAGACGTTATGAGTTCCGTAAAGGATACTTCAATTTGGATACTATCTGGTATAAAATACATCATTGAGGGGATGAACGACTCCCAGATCAACAAGATGGTTGAGATGATCCTCGGGGCACAGAAAAACAAGATTCTCCTCCTGGGCGCCGGTCGAAGTGGGTTCGTCGGGAGGGCCTTCGCCTTGAGGCTGATGCACCTGGGCTTCAGGGTCTACGTCAGCGGAGAGACCATCTCCCCCGCCATCGTCCCGAACGACCTTGTAATAGGGATATCAGGCTCTGGTCGAACGAGGATAGTTGTGACTCAGGCTGAGGTCTCCAAGAGCATCGGCGCAAAGGTGATAGCCATAACTTCCAACGCCGATTCGCCACTGGCTCTCCTCTCAGACCAGGTTGTCGAGATCAAGGGGAGGACCAAGGACGATCCAGATATAGATTACACACAGCGCCAGATCACGGGCGAGTTCGAGATGGCTCCGTTGGGCACAATGTTCGAGCTCTCCTCGGCCATATTCCTCGACAGCGTGATAGCTGAACTGATGAAGATGATGGGAGAGAGCGAGGTCGACCTGAGGATACGCCACGCAAACGTTGAATGATCTGCGACCTTTTAATAACCTGAATTATCGTTATTCAAAGAAGCTAGGGTGATGACAGGGTCGTGATGAGGACGGCCGGACCAAGGATGGAGGGCTACGTCGGTGCGGCGCTGGTGATCTGTGGGATAACGTGGACATGGGATTTCGTCGCCTCCATTTATTTCGCAGGGCAGATGGCGCTCAACCTGACGATCATCTCATCCCTAGTTTATCTGGAAGCCGGCTTCATCGGAGCCTTCATGTTGACCCGAAGGCTTCCAAAAAATCATATGAACGTAGGATTGAGGATCGGCCTCTACGCCTTCCTGGTAAATCTGGCGTTTAGGATGATCCTATTTGAGTTGTGGGAGGCTCTCTGGGGCGTCGTCATCTATTTCATCAGCTTCACCATCGGGGGGATGCTTGGTGGAATCTTCGCGAAGAAAATTCAAGTAGGTAATAGACCCACAGAAGCTTCGCAATCAAATTAATTTTTCATAAGTAATTATTTTTTTTAGTATATTAAATATAAATTGGTAACACGTTTTACTATTATAAAGTTTTATAAACATATTAGACCCAACTACAACCGGAAAATTGCAGGGATTATAATGTTTGTAACTGGAAGAATCTTCGCTCTAGGAATGCTCGTTGCAATCTGGATCTTCATACTTGGCGGAATGGAGCTGGCAAAGAGGACTCTACCGACCTTCAGGAAACTCGCAGGGCTCGATGCTCTCCCTGAGATGGTGGGAAGGGCGGCCGAGACTGGTAAGCCTGTTCACTTCACCACAGGGTTGGGTGAACTCACGACCAACGTCGCCCCGCAACTCGTCGCCGGATTGAGCGTCCTGTCCTATGTCTCAGAGTTGTGCGCCAATTATGGTGTCAAGATCATCTACTCGGTATATCAGTCACAGGTGATGCCTATCGCGACTGAGCTGATGAAGGCAGCCTACACCAGTGCGGGGAAGGCTGAGGAATTCGACGCGAATGATCAGGTCAGGTATCTGTCAGGCGAGCAGTTCGCCTACGCGTCCGCGGTGCAGGGCCTCGCAGAGAGGGAGCGTCCCGCCGCAAACATAATGATCGGTCCATTCTACGCGGAGTCGATGTTGTTCGCTGAGACGTTCTACAGGATAGGCTCCATACAGCTGGCGGGAACAGCCAGGGGCTACCAGATACCGTTCTTCGCTGTAGTCTGCGATTATCTGCTTATTGCCGAGGAGATCTACGCCGCAGGCGCCTACTTGTCGAAGGATCCGATGCTGGCTGGAAGTATTCGGGGTCAGGATGTAGGGAAGCTGGTGTCCTTGGTCTTGGTGATCGTTGGGATCATCCTCACGGCTCTCGGCAGCACGGCCCTCATAAACCTGTTAAAAATGTAGGAGGATGCACGAATGTCAGTGTTAGTTAAGAGGACAATCCCCATAGCGATAGTGTTCCTCACGGCTTTGCTCTTCCTCTGTGAGTTTTTCATAACTATACCTGGAATCGACTTCAAGTCAACCGCCACTATCGTAAACAACTGGGGAATCATCCTCACGGCCTTCACCTTGGGCTTCGGCGCTGTCAACCTGTTCATCTTCCATGGTAGGCATATATCAAGGCGAACGAAGGGTCAATGGCCCTTCAGCCTCTGGTTGCTAATAGTAATAATACTATTCACGGTCGTGGGAGTCTCAACAGGCGCCTCGTCCAGTCAATACACCTGGCTGTATAACTCGTCATACTTCGCATTAAGCGCCACCGTCTACTCGTCTCTGGGCTTCTACATGACCTCAGGCATCTACCGTGCCTTGAGGGCTAAAAACATCGAATCAGGGCTACTACTAATCGTAGGCTTCATAGTCCTCGCGAGAAACGCCCCAGCCATAGCAGCCGGTTTCCCACCCATTATCCCCTGGGAGGCCTGGCTCAGCGCCGTACCCACCACCTCAGCTCAGCGTGGCATAATGATCGGTGCGGCTCTGGGTGCCCTGGCTCTGGGCATAAGGACGATGATTGGCAGAGAGACCGGCTTCCTCGGTAAATTGACCGAGGCAGAGAAGGGAGGCTAAGGCATGGGTAAAGAGTCTAAGACGATATGGGACAGGCTTGAGGATATCCCTCGAGAGGTACTTTACGGAATACTCATAATAACCTTCATCATGCCGATGCTGTTTCCAATAGGCTTCCCTGTGCCGATCTCGCCGGAGGTACAGAGATGGTACAACTTCATAGACAACCTGCCCGCTGGCTCGGCCATCATGATCGACTTCGGGTACTCCGGAGGCGGCGAGCCTGAGCTCGGGCCGATGGCCGTCGCAGTCTACCACCACATCTTCAGGAAAGGAGGATTGAAGGCGATAACCATGTCCACATCCATAGAGGGGACGCTTCTATGGGACAAAGCCATGGCCGAGATCAACCCGGCTCAGTACGGGAGGCAGTACGGTGTGGACTACATCCACATAGGCTACATTACGGGTACGGAGACGGCGATGGCAGCCGTAGGAAAAAGCATCAGGGCGACAACAACGACGGATTATCACGGCGCCTCACTCGACTCGTTCCCCATCATGAACGGCATAGACAATGCAGGCGACTTCAGCCTCCTGATCTGCTACACCACAGGAGGCGACCAGTCAGAGGGCTGGGTACGGCAATGGTATACGACCTACCAGACGCCCTACCTCTGTGCGGTCCTAGCAATGATGGTGCCGACGATGCTGCCCTATCAGAAGGCCGGCCAGATAGTGTCCTTGGTATCAGGCGCTCAGGCAGGCCAGATGGAGCTGCTCGTGGGGAAGCCCGCGAGGGGAATAAAGTCGGCTGACGTAATCACGATGACGCACATCCTATGCCTAGTCCTGGTGGTGGTCGGCAACATAGCCTACTTCGGGAAGAAGTTCTCAGGAGGGAAAAAGTAAATGGCAGATTTCGCAACGGTCGTTCAGATATGGTTCGCCGCCCTGTTCACCATCTGGATCTACAGCATCGCCTTCAGGGACAACCTCTTCTTCAAGTTTGCCGAACACACATTCGTAGGTGCGGCTGCCGGCCACAGCCTTGTTTACGGCGTCGACAACGTCCTGAGGTACGGCTGGGCGCCGTTCATAGCCGGCAACTACCTCTATATCATCGTCTTCATACTCGGCCTCCTCCTATACACGAGGTACCATGGCGACTACTTCTGGGTGAGCAGGTTCCCGCTCGCCGTCATAGTGGGCATAGGCATCGGATTGGCCATGAGGACAACGGTGACGGCTGAGTTCATCGCCCAGATCCAATCAACGGCAGGGATGAAGCTGCTCGGAGTGGACGCTTGGACCGCATTCAGCAACCTAGTCTTCATAATAATCACGCTGTCCGTGGTCTACTACTTCATCTTCACGTTCCCCAAGATGCATGCAGGAGGCCTTGGCATAATCTCCACCATAGCCAAGTACGGCATGATGGCGGCCTTCGGCTACTCCTTCGCAAATACAGTCTTGTCAAGGTACAACATGATCTTCGGAAGATTCGACTTCATCATGAGCACTTGGCTCCCCCTCCCGTATGCGATGATAGCACTACCAGTAGCGCTAATTTTGCTCATCTACTCGATGATTCCGGCCGAAAAAAGGCCCTGGCCAAAGACCCAGAAGTAATCTCTCGTTTCCAACCCCCATTTTTCTTCAAACAACCAACAAAAATAGATTACACCATATAGATTAAATAAAAAAAGAATTGCTTTAAGACTAGAATATTATGTATGGAAAATTCTGCAGGAAATTAATGCCGATCTATCAACATTTTATTAATATATAATATTTAATAGCTGTTTAT
>CAZYUK010000138.1:0-4494 GCA_964650675.1 uncultured Candidatus Bathyarchaeia archaeon | reverse complement strand
CGTCTCCCCCGGTCTGGACGGGCGTCTCGAACTCGAAGTGGGGGTAAGCCTCGTATGGATAGTCCCTGCGGGCGTCTATGTTCACGCCGGAGGCCCTCGCCACGGGGCCCATCACAGAGTACCTCCTGGCGTCCTCGTTCGACAGGTATCCGACGCCCCTGAGCCGGGTCTGCAGCGTGCCGAGGCCTAGGGCGGCGTCCAGAAGCTCCTGGTACTCGGCCAGGATCTCCGAGACCTCCCTGAGGGCCTTCTCCCTCTTGTCCTCCCTTATGTCCCTCCGGACGCCGCCGGGGACGATCATGCCGTACTGCTTCCTGTTACCGGTCAAAAGCTCGGCGAGGAACATGATCCTCTCGCGGACCCTCCAGAACTGCATCAAGCCGGAGTCGAAGCCGACCATGTGGGTGGCCACGCCGAGCCAGAGGAGGTGGCTGTGGATCCTCTCGATCTCGAGCATCATCGCCCTGATCCACCTCGCCCTCTCCGGCGTCTCGAAGCCGGCCGCCCTCTCGAGTGCTTGCGAGTAAGCCTCACCGTGGACAGAGCCGCATATCCCGCATATCCTCTCCGCGACAAACGGGATAGTCTCGTAGCTCATCTTCGTCTCGGCGATCTTCTCCAGCCCCCTGTAGTTGAAGCCGGCCCTGATGTCCGCGGCCGTGATCCTCTCGCCGTCGACGTGGAACCTGAAGTATATCGGCTCGTGGATGGCGAAGTGGTATGGGCCGTAGGGGACGACGTTGAACGAGCCGGCGTTCTCGGGTTCGATGAATGGGAACTTGGCGTCGGCCTTGACCGGTGGAGGCGCCTCGTTCCTGAAGCCCTTCCTCATGGGGAAGAGGTCCTCGGGCCAGTCGTCTGAGGTGAGCAGCTTCCTGGGGTTGGGGTGGCCCACAGGGTTCAGCCCGAGGGTCTCCTTAACCTCCCTCTCGTACCAATCCGCGACCGGGATCAGGGGCGTTGAGGCCGGGAAGCTCTCGTCGCCCCTGGGCACGACAGCCCTGAAAATAATGACGGCCCCCTGCTCGTACCATCCCAGGACGTAGTCGACTATGAAGCGGTTGAGGGAGTCCACGTAGTCGGCCCCGGCCATCGTGAGGAACTGCCCATCGAGGGTGTTGTGGGCGTACTCCATGACCCGGGGGAGGTCCTCCCTCCTCAGCTCCACGAGCAGCTGCCCTTCTCGTAGCTCGCCGACCTTCAGGATGCCCCCGGGGAACCTGTTCTTCAGCTCATCCACGATGTTCTTGTCCGTTTTCAATTCACCTCCAGCCAGGCGCATAGAATGCTATCACCAGAGCCAATAGCGAGAAAATCAGGACGACCGCGTAGAACTTTGACGCCTCGAGCAGCCTGTACCTTGCGTTAAGGGACTCCGCCATGGATACCAGTAGCGTGCACAGGAGTATGCTCACCATGTAGAGGGCGGCTACGGCGATGGAGAAGGCATCCCCCGTGACGCCGACGGGTATGAGCGCCGTCAGGAAGAGCTTCGGCACAGAGTACATGGCGGTGGCACGGATGAATTGACCAAGCTTCAGCATTGCGAGGGGCGGCCCGCTGAACTCAATCAGGTAGCCGCCTGTCAGCTCGGACTCCGCCTCGGCGACGTCGAAGGGGACCCTGCCGCTCTCGACTAGGAGGCTCAGGAGGTACGCGACTGCCGCGACGACGAGGGTGCCCCCGAACGCGAGGCTCCTCGATGCGTCGTCAAGGGTCAGGGACCCCTTGAACAGGAGGAGGGCCGTCAGGGAGACTATGATCGATGGCTCGACCAGCGTGGCTAGGATCGCCTCCCTTGAGCCCCCCACCACCCCGTACGGGTTCCCGCTCATGCCTCCGGCTATGGCGAACATGAAGGCTGACAGGACGGCGAGCTCTATGAAGATTATGCCACCCTCATCCATGGGCGACTGTACGGTGACCGTCGCTATCATGGCGAACATCGCGAGGGAAAGCATGAGCATCAACGCAGGGAGTACCCTGAGCATGAGCCCGGCCCCCTCGGGCAGCACAGTCTCCTTCCGGAGGAGCTTGATTATGTCGTGCCATGACTGCGTCAGAGGCGGACCGACCCTGTTCTGGAGCCTCGCAGTTATTTTCCGCCGCAGACCGTCGAGGAGGGGGGCGATTGCTATCGCAAGCGCAAGGTTCAGGGCCAGTACCGGCAGGTTCATATCATCACCCCGACGATCGCCAGCGCGGCTACGAAGGCGAGGATTATCAGAGGGTTAGCTCTCTCCATGGCCCCGGAGACTCCGTCATCGGGGCTCTTGAAATCGTAGACGAGCTTGAATATCTCCCTCCACGAGGTGAATATCTCTCCCTTTGACCCTTGCAGGTCGCCGACGCCGGCGTATCCGCCCATCCACGACTTGAACTTGACTGGCTTCGCGCCCCCCATGATCGCCGCGGACAATGAGGCAGCTACAAGCATGACCAGTAGCAGGACATTAAGGGACTCGAACTCCAGAGGCTTCCCTCCGCTCGCCAGTGAGAGGACGATCAGAGACCAAGCCGGCACCAGGGCGAGCAGGAGATCACCGGCCGAGACCAATGCCACGGCGAGCCTCAGGGAACCGCCTGGGGTGACGCCGCTCTTCGAGGGGCCCTCAAATATGAGCGTGTAGCCCCTGAAGAAGGCGGCGAGCGATGCCGCTGCAGAGAAGAGCATGGCGCAGCCCAGCAGGGTGAACCCTATGCTGCCCTCGACGCCCATCCGCATGAGGACCTCGGCCACCATGCTCACCAGGGAGAAGAGCACCATGTAGGTCGCGAGGACGGACGCCGCCTCGACCCTCATGGAGGAGGAGAGGCCGCCGAAGCCGAACATGCCTTCACCGGTCTTCTCGCCGAGACCGTCGTGGACGGAGTTGATCACGGTGAGGCTGAGTGCCGCAGGGAGCAGCAGGTAGTAGAACAGCGCGTCGAGTTCAACGACAGAGGCCGAGACGAGTAGGATGCCGAATGTGATCTGGTGGATGGTCGATAGGAAGTCGGCGAAGCGCCTGCTGATCATGCACTGGAATACGCCGACGATCGTCGTGAAGGCGCCGAGGAACAGCAGCAGTTGGGCTACGGAGGCGTACGCGACCAGATTCTCGTTAAGGTAGATCACGGCGGTGAATGCGACCAAGATCCCGGCAGATTTATAGTTCGAGTACAGGTCGGTGAGCCATTTCTGGAATGGAAACGCGCCCACGAGCATCAGTACGAGGGATGCGCCTGCATATGGATACCCAGAATATTCTAATATGAGAGTCAAGGAAAGGGCGACGATCGCGTATAATCCGGCCCTCCCATGGCTCTTCCTCGCGGATAAGGCGATGACGAGGAGGAGCGTCATCGCGATCAGGGGCAGAATCCCCGGGAGAGGCGTGACCCCGATAAGCGCAATCAGTGCAATGAGCGGGGGGTTACTCGCGGGGTCTAGGAGCAGGATCAACGAGACCACTATCACGAGGATCTGCTGTAGCTGCATGGGGTAGAAGCCGGCCGCGTGAAGCACGAGCAGAAACGCCTGCACGGCCACGAGGAGCAGCCTCGCCGCCCTCCTGTTCACGAGGTAGGCGAACGCAGGCAACGCGAGAAGGGCTTGGTACATCGGCTTCAGTCTCCCCTATGCCCGGCCTTCCTCTCCGGCTCCCTCTGTATCACCCTCTTCCCGGTGAGAAGACTCACCGTCTTGCTCTTAGACCGTTCCACGACCTCCTCGTACTCGCCGTACATCATAGCCCCCGTCGGGCAAAGTTCCACACAGGCCGGGGGCAGATCGTCTCTGGACCTCTCCATGCACAGATCGCATTTGGTCATGAAGCCCTTGGCGAGGTCTATGTCGGGCACCCCGAACGGGCACGCCGCGACGCACAGCCTGCATCCTATGCACCTGTTGCGTCGGAAGCGGACGGGTCCCTCGCCCTCCTTGTACACTGCCCCTGTGGGGCAGACGTCGACGCAGACCGGGACTGTGCAGTGTAGGCATGTCAGGGGCACGAGGACGCCGTCGTTCGCGGCGATTATCTTCGCCCGAGGCTTCGAGTTCAGGAACTCGCATACCTTCTCGCAAACCTCGCAGCCTATGCACCTCTCCATGTCGACGATCTTAACCTTTGTCAAGGTCGCACCTCACGCCGTCCCCTGGAGGTACCTGTCGACCCAAGTGGCAGTCTTCAGGCCGGTCTGCAGGGCCCTCCCCACCTTGCTGACGCCGGTCGCTACGTCCCCCGTCGCGAACACCCCCTCCTTGGAGGACATGTGCATGCCGTTGACCTCTACCCCGCCCCACCTCAGCGTCCTGATCTCCTGATATTCCCTGCTGAACGGCGGCGTCGGAATCTGGCCTATGCCAACGATGATGTTGTCGATGTCTTCGATTATTCTCTCGGTGCCTGGGATCTGCTCCATCTTCAGGACCACCCCGCCCTTCACCTCGGCGCTCACGCTGATGACCTCGACCGCCTCGACCTTTCCGTCTCCTAAGACCCTTTTAATGAC
>CAZYUK010000137.1:0-4549 GCA_964650675.1 uncultured Candidatus Bathyarchaeia archaeon | reverse complement strand
CATCGAAGTTGCCTGGATACTTCTGGTAGAGGTTGAGCCCTTCATCATCCTTGGTCATGGCTATGTTCATCGCGGAACATCCAGAAGCGACGACGATGAACCTACGCTTAAGGAATTCCTCTGCGATCCTAGCCACGTCATTACCACCGGCAGGGTAGTTGGCGCATCCGACCAAAGCGATGACGCCGGGGATCTCGCCGAAGACGATGGGGCTGCCGACCTCCCTGATCTCCACATCCTGGATGGCGCCACGACCGACCCTAATGGGATACTTCTCAAGTATAGCCTTCTTTTCGTCTGCCTTCGTGATCATCGAGATTATTGGGAGGTTCACCGGGCAGGCGCTCTCACAGCGAGCGCAGCCTACGCAGAGATCATACAAAGAAGCAAGCTGTGAATAGTCTCTCTCCTTCGCCGCCTTCATAGCTTCGACGATGGGCAGGTTGTTTGGGCATGCATGAACGCACTCTCCGCATGATCTGCATTCCTTCGCAAGCTTGGAAACATCTTTGACGCTAAATGTTTTCTTACTCTGCCTCCGCTTCGAAACGTTGATGGCCGTCTTGACCGCAGCTTCGCCGACCTTCCTCGGATCAATTATTAATGCCCCATCTATCTTCCCCGTGGAAAGGTCTTCCACCACCTTATCTACCGATTCAGTTGTCATATCCGGGAGTCCAAGGCAGCTCTTCTCGCTCGTTGCTATGACCGGGATCCCGATTGCCTTCGCCTCCTGCACAACGTCAGTTCTGATGCATTGCTCGTCGACGACTATAAGATCAGGTATCCCAGCCCTTATGAAACGGAGCTGCCAGGAGATTGGACCAACGATCTTCGCCCTTTTATTGTACCTGCTCATGTCGTGAGCCGTGCAACAGAGACCACCCACCTCGACCTGGCCGAAGAGATCATGGTCCATGAGGTAGTCGATGATGTCCACGCTTGGCAGAACATTGTGCCCAATACACATTATGACGGGCTTGGATGAATCGATCGACCCGTATCCCAGATCTGTCAGAGCCGTCTCAGGCTCACCCTTCGGCATGCCGAGGGCTGAGATCTGGGAGATGTCGGCTACCTCCAACGCAACGTGGTCAAGCATGCCAGCATGGAAGACCTTTGACTCGAAGTCGATGTTGTCACCCTCCTGACCGGTGTGAGTCGCGGCTACGAGCTGCACTATCTGGCTTTCGACATAGTCAAGGACATCCTCGAGGTCCTTTAATGTCTTAGGGCGGACACCGCAGACGAGCCGAATGTTCGGTGCCTCAAGAGTTGTGTTTAGAGCAACGTCGAGTGGAACATCCCTCCCATACTCCTCTATGAGGTGCTCAAGCATGTGTCTCGCGTGCGCTGCATGAGTCGACGCCCCTATGCACGCGGCTATGAGCACTATCCTCGATTGCTGGGCAGCCATGGTGAGGCCGCAGGCCCCTTTTTTATCGCCCGTAAGGTCGCACTTCCCGAAGGTACAGAGGCAGCACAGGTCGCAGAAAGGCATGTAGAACGGCTGATATCTTTTTAGGAGTAGCCTGTCCCAGCTTCTCAGCGTGCCTACGGTCGGCCAGGGCGTGGGTCCCATAGGTTCCTCCCAATCTTCTGCGTAGATCCTGCCAACCTCGATCTCGAGACCCTTGAACTTGCCCAGTGGCGAAGAAAATTCATCGACCTTTAACTTCAAGTCTTTCTTCGGCAATTGGCCCAAACCCCATTAAACTCTTACTATACTTACAATAGTTGGTATAAATATTATTTCGTTAGTACTCATTAAAGCCTTTTATTTTATTCCGATTTTAATGCTTAATTTTTTATATCGAATAATTATAATAAGTATCACTATGAGCATTAAGCGTCCTGCCTACAGCAGGCTTGTTAAGGAGTTGCGCTCCGGCCGATTCGTTCTCACAGGCGAGCTGGAGCCTGAGAAGGTGACCAGCCTGGATGAGATCATTGCGAGCGCGAGGGCGATGAAACCCTATGTCACGGCGGCGAATGTCACCGATAACCCCCTGGCCTTCGCCTACATGAACTCGTTGGTGCCATCATACATTGTCCAGAAGGAAGTCGGTCTAGAGACAGTCTATCAGATGACCATAAGGGACAGGAACAGACTTGCTCTGGTCTCAGATGTCCTCGCGGCATCATATCTAGACATAAAGAACATCCTCGCCATCTCCGGTGACCACACCGTCCTAGGCGACAACAGAGGGGCACAAAGTGTATACGACATTGATTCGGCTCAGTTCGTATACCTCCTCCACAAGATGGTGGACGAGGGAAGAGACATCGCTGGGAATGAGATCCACGGGAAGATGGAGCTAAATGTCGGCATAGCGGCTAACCCGAACGCCGACCCACTCGAGCCGGAGGTCCTGAAGATAGGGAGGAAGACGAAGCTCGGCGCAGACTTCATCCAGACCCAGACAGTCTTCGACATAGACATAATCAAGACATTCCTCAAGGAGGTCGAGAAGTATAACTGCCCGGTTCTCGTCGGCATCTTCCCACTCAAGTCATTCGGCATCGCCGACTTCTTCGACAAGAACATACCAGGTGTCCACGTTCCACCGGACCTGTTGGAGATGATGAAGAAGGCCAAGGATGAGCCAAACAAGGAGAGGAAATATCAGCTCTACGACGAGGTCAACATGAAGTTCTTCACCCCCTTCATTAAGGAGATCAAGAAGACGACGAAGGCCGCTGGCATACACGTGATGGCGGTTCTCTACGAGCGCATCTTCGAGCCCCTGTTGAAGGAGACAATGTGAGGTGAAAATGTATGATAATCACTAAGCAGAAGGAAGAGAAAGAGATCAGCGAGATGCTCGAGCCCTTCAAGAAGATCTTCATAGTCGGATGCGGCTCATGCGCGACGAGCTGTCAGACAGGAGGAGAGGATCAGGTCGCCGCGATGAAGGAGAAGCTTGGCGCCAAGGTCGTCGGCACAGCCGTTGTCGAGGAGCCGTGCGACCTCCGCCTAGACAGACGCGATCTTAAGGCGAACAAGGATGTGATCAAGGGCGCCGACGCCGTGATGGTGATGTCATGCGGCTCAGGCGTCCAGACCGTAGGAGAATATACAAACAAGATCGTGCTCCCAGCCCTGGACACCCTGTTCATAGGGGAGACGGAGCGTCTCGGCAAGTTCAAGGAGATGTGTCGCGCCTGCGGCGAATGTGTACTCGACGAGACCGGCGGCATATGTCCTGTAACCAGGTGCGCGAAGGGGATAATGAACGGGCCATGCGGCGGCCAGGTGAAGGGGAAATGCGAGGTCGGCAAGTACGAGAACGACTGCGCGTGGGTCCTTATCTGGAAGAACCTGAAGGAGCAGGGCAGACTCGACCTGTTCACGACCTTCAGGCCGCCCAGGGATAACTCAAAGAGAACCCTGACGACAAAGATTGAGCCCGGATAAAAACCATTTTTCTTTCTTTTTGCGTAAGAACTTAGGGTAGTCAACGGGTCATCCTAATTATAACTTTTTAAAAGACTGTTGCGTTACCGCTAATGATCCGAACTTGCCTCTTAAGATACTCTTCAACCCCATGGGCAGGGTCGTAGAGGCCGAGAAGGGCGAGAATCTCCTGGACGTGATGAGGCGAGAAGATGTAAGGGTTGAAGCACTATGCGGGGGCAAGGGCGAGTGCGGGAAATGCAAGGTCATCCTTGAGAAAGGCCCCGTAGATAAGGTCTCGACATTACCAGATAAACTCCTTCACCCAAGGGAGATCAAGGAGGGATATCGTCTAGCATGCACGACCAGGGTCATGGGCGACTGCGTCTTCACGATCCCCACCGAGAGCAGGATCGAGAATCCCAAGATCCTTCTGACCGCGGAGATCCCATCCCTAGAGCTCAACCCAGCCTCGAGGAAATATCTCGTTGAGATCCCTAAACAGACTGAGAACGGTTTGCTTCCATTTAGAGGTATTAAATTAAATAACTATAAGGGGATGAAGCCAAGGGTGAGCGAGGACACTTACTCCAAGATCAACACGCTATCAATGAAGGGATCGGCGACTGTGACGATTTCTCGGACGGATGGCTTTCCTGAGATAATAGGCGTAGAATTCGGCGATAAAACGGGAAGCAACTACGGCGTTGCCCTAGATATAGGGACGACAACCATCGTTGGTCTACTCGTTGATTTGGTCACCGGTGACATAGTTGGCAGGGCATCCGAGATGAACAGGCAGATAACATACGGTGAAGAGCTCGTCACAAGGACCGCCTACGCGAGAGATCCCAGTGGCTTGACCAAGCTTCAAAAAATAGTCGTCGAGACCATCAACGATGTCCTGACGAAGTTGGTCGCCATTCCTAGGATCACCGGCGACGCCATAACAGACATGTGCGTCGGCGGTAACACGGTGATGAACCACCTCTTCGCCGGCCTCGACACAAAATATCTTGAGATGGCCAACGTCGATGTACCGAGGGATCCAATAATAAGGAAAGCTGTGGGCCTCAGCCTCAACGTTAACCCCGAAGCCTACGTCTACTGCCTGCCGAATGTCAGCCGTTTTTTGGGGGGTGACGCCATAGG
>CAZYUK010000136.1:4131-4561 GCA_964650675.1 uncultured Candidatus Bathyarchaeia archaeon | reverse complement strand
CTGTAGAATCAGAGGCTCGTATTGGTGATGAGTATTGAATGTTGTCATAAAGACTGAGAAACTGTCAAAGTACTATGGTAGAGGAGGCGGGGTCAAGGCGTTGGACGGTCTTGACCTTGAGGTCTATGAGGGCGAGACGTTCGGCCTCCTCGGCCCAAATGGGGCCGGCAAGACGACGACCGTACGCCTGTTGAACTGCATCGTGAAGCCGACCAGCGGCACAGCCATGGTCAACGGTTACCGACCATCTGCTGCAGACCACGCTATTCTTCTTGATAGGGGTTATCCTCCTTTACATCGCGACAAGGAGATTGAGCAGGATCGAATAACCTTCAGGGGCACAGCACAGTAGCCTGCAGAACCTTTTTAGGCTGACCCTCCCCGCCGATCCTAGGGATGTCCAAGGTTAAGCGGCCGAGCTGCATAGGCA
>CAZYUK010000136.1:0-4121 GCA_964650675.1 uncultured Candidatus Bathyarchaeia archaeon | reverse complement strand
GCATGCTCGGGGAGGGCGATGAGTGCGACTCATGCGCCTGGCGGCAGGAGTGCAAAGGGATGACCGGTAGCATAGAGGCGGACGCACTGAGGGGAGGCACCCACGTCAGGCTCACAGGCAAGTACAAGGAGAAGAAGTACAAGCCCAAGAAGCTGCCCTGACCCGAATCATGTGCTCCCGAAAAATGTTCTACAGGGTAGCCTCCTTCTCATTGTGAGAAGGATCACGCCGAGGGAGACCCCGACCAATACGGCTTCCCACGGGACGGGTATCTGTGAGAGGGGCGACGCGGCCTCGGCGTTGAACTGGACCGTCTCGCTCGACGCCGCCTCGACGGACGCGTTGCCCTCCATCGTCGCCTTCACCCTCCACGTGCCACCCGCGTCCGCAGTCAGCCTGTCGAGGAAGCAGCCGTTCTTGTCCGCCGTCACGGTCTTCTTCACCTCCTTGCCGTCGGGCTTCGTGTAGGTCAGTGTGACATTCTGCCCGGCCATCGGTGCCTCGTAGCCGTTGATGACTATGTACGGGGTCCCCGTGACGTTGAAGGCGCTCCCCTTCCCGATAGCCGATATGGAGAGGCTCGTCTCATACTGCGTCGCCGGCGCCGTAACCACGAGGTCGAAGCCGAGCTGGTAGGTGTAGGTGAACGAGTTGGTTTTGAAGGGGCCTGTGCTCCAGCCCCACTCCGTCCTGATCCTGTAGGTGCCCGGCTTCGTCCACGGCATCACCTCGATCGTCGAGCCTATGTAGTCGTCGCCGCCGAAGACCTCGGTGTAGCTGCCGGAGTACTCGATGGAGGACGGGGCTTCGACTACCCTGTAATCGTAGTAGGAGCCCCCATTCTTCGTAGTCTTGAAGAACCTCCTCTCCCCCGCCTCCATTGATATCACGCTGACAGGTTGGTACGACTGGGCCTCCAACTTCTCCTCGACAAGCTCCACGATGAACTGCGTCGTGGAGTTGGAGGGTTTGAGGCTACCTGACCCCGCGAACGTTGCGTTCACCTGCCACCAGCCCAGCTGGTCGACGGTGACGGAATCCAAGTATGAGCCATCAGAGCCCGTGCACACGGTCCTCGTGAACCTCTCGCCGCCCGGCTTCCTGTATGCCAGCTTCACCTCGGCGGAGGGCGTCTGGGGGGTGAGGGACCCGTAGACCTTGACGCTCCTGCCTATCTGCAGGTAGCCGTTGTCGGGGTAGCATTCCAGCTCGCTCGGCAGCACGGAGGGCATCTTCACCACCTCCGTCCCGGGCGGGTTGTCGATGATGTAGATCATCCCCTGACCCGGAATGTAGACGCTCCTGGCCGCCGCCGCGACCCGAGCGCCATCCGACGACAAGGCTACATCCTCGAGGCTCAGCCGCTCGCCGACCCTGCGGCTCCAAACCTTCTTCCCCTCCGCGTCGAGGAGGGTGACGTTGTCGCTGATCGCTACGGCGATGTACTCGCCGTCGCCTGAGATCGAGACGGCGCTGGAGCCCCAGGTCTCCCTTTCGCCGCCCCATAGGAGCGTCCCCTCGGCGTCGAAGAGGCTTATGGAGTAGGCCTCGACAGCGACCATGCCGCCAGAGGAGACTCCCACAGCCTCGACGGAGGAGTCCGTGCTCCGGCTCCAGAGCTGCTGGCACTGCCTCGTCATGAGGACGACATCATGGGAGGACCCCACGGCGATGTAGGACGCGTCGGATGAGACGCCGAGACACGGCTCGCTCAGCCCCGACGTGGACTGGTAGAGGGTGCTTCCGCCCCGATCCATGACCACGACCCCGTATTTAGATGATGAGTCCGCGACCGCCGCCACTATGTAGGCGCCATTCCCTGAGATCGTGGCGTCAGAGACGTCTGTGAAGGTCTTCTTCCAAGCCTGCACGCCTCCTGAGTCGAAGAGGAAGAGCTCCGTCCCGGACGCTACGACGACGGCGTGGTCGCTCCCCGAGACGGAGACCGCGTCGACCCAGCTCGAGAAGCTCTTGGTCCAGAGTAGGTCGCCGGCTGAGCTAAGGAGGTAAACGCTCCTCTTGTCGACGACTGCAGCGATGTAGAGCTCGTCGGGCGAGATGGCCACCTGGTCCACGTCCTCGACCTCGACGACGTACTCGACCACCTTGCCCTGAGCGGCTGAGATCCCTGCGAGCGAGGCAAGGATGAGTAGGGTAATGCTCAGTGTCAGATAGTTCTTGGTGGCCGCCCCCCTCAGGGGGCGGCGGGGACGGCGCCTGCCGAGGATGCCATGAGGCGTTGAACCTGAATATCCGTTCGAGTCCAGAGCTTGGAACCTCTGATGAATGACTCTTTTTCAGTTTAAAAAACGAGTGTTGAAATGACGTGGTTTAGGACCGGCGCCTCAGCCCTCGCCGGCCTCCTGCGAGACCCTGGACTCGCCGTCCACCTTCCTGACCCTTATCAGGTTGACCCCCTCCTCCTCCCCCTGGCCGTGGTGCGTGACCAGCAGCACCTGGCCGAGCTCCTGGCTGCTCAGGGCGATGTATTCGAGGAGCTGGGGCACGTTCTCGGAGTCCACGGCGTCTGTGGGCTCGTCCAGGATGAGCAGGTGGGGGAACCCCATCACCCTCAGGAGGGCTAGCCGCTCGGCCAGGGCGAAGAGGCTCTCGTGGCCGCCGCCGGCCCTCCAGGCGGCCAGCATCCTCGGGCTCCCGATCGGCTGGACCTCGAGCACGTAGCGCTCCCTGTCGATGTGGCAGCCCGAGTAGAGCTGCTGGTCCGTCAGCCTCCTGAAGTACTCGTACGTCCTGTACTCGAGCATCCTCAGCGTGTTCTCCCGGAGGTCGCGCTCGTAGTGGCCGTACTGCTCCACGATCCCCTCCACGGTCCTGACCTTCACCTCGTACTCGTGGATCGTGTCAAGCTTTTCCTTCGCCTCGCTCAGGGCGAGCCTGAGGGCGGAGAGCCTCGCGTCGAGATCACCCTCGATCCTCTCCGTCTCCCTCAGGAGGTCCTCGCGGCTCCTCACCTCTGCGTAGAGCTCGGACTCCTCCTTCCGTAGGACCCTTAGCCTCTCTTCGAGCCTCCTGCTTGCGCCTTCGACGCTGGTGAACGTGGCTCCGAGCTCTCCCTCGGCGCGTTCGAGGAGCTTTGCGTTCGCCTCCTCCACCCTGGCTGCGAGCTTGGCAGCCTTCTCCCTTATCTGCTCTATCTCCCGCCTGAGGTCGGCGACCTGCCTCTCCTGCTGCGAGAACCTCGTCAGCTGGCCCTCGGCCTCTCTCAGCCTCTCCCGGGCCGCCTTCTCCTGCGCCCTGATCTCCCTGACCTCCGCCTCGAGGCTAGAGAGCCGCCTCCTCCTCTCCTCCAGCTCCCCGGTCCAGCGGGCGAGGTCCTCCTCGATGAGCTTGAAGTCTATCGGCTGGCCGCACTTCGGGCAGACTGTGAGCCCCTGCTCCTTCAGCTCCCCGTGCTCCTGCAGCCTGTGGCTGAGGGTGGCCACGTCTCCGTCGAGCCCGCGCCTCTCCCTATCGAGGTCCTCGTCGACGAGGCGCCTAAGCCTCTCCTCCGTCGCCTCAGCCGACTTCCTCTTCGCCTCAAGCTCGCCGCGCCTCTCCTCCGGCCTCTCGCCGAGCTCCAAGAGGAGGGTCTCCAGTGCCTCCGCCTTGTTATCGTGGAGCCTTTCGTTGAATTCAAAATCGTTTCTCTGCTTCTCGAGTTCCTTAAATCCAGATTCGAGCTCCTCGGCCGCCTCGACCCTGGCGTGGGCCTCCGAGTGAGCCTTCCTCTTCCCCTTCAACTCATCCTCGAGCCCACCCTTCCTCTTCCTAGCCTCCTCGAGCTGGGAGACGCCCTCCTCTATCTGCTTCTCGGCGTTCTTGATCCTCTCCTCGACGGCCGGCTTCTCCGGGATTCCTCCCTTCGCCTCGAGGGCTCGTGCGGCCTCCCTGAGCTCCTCCCTTGCCTCGGTGGGGGCCGTGAGGCCTAGGACGGCGTTCATCCTGTTCCTGTCCGGGTTGAGGATTTCGACGAACTCCTTCTGCTTGGCGTAGACGACGTTGAAGAAGGTGCTCCTGCCGACTCCTAGGAGCTCCCTGAGCCTCGCCTGGACATCCTTCTCCTTAGCCAGGGGCGCCTTGTCTCCCTCGACCTCCATGTAGAGCTCCGTGGCCTTGAAGGC
>CAZYUK010000135.1:0-4570 GCA_964650675.1 uncultured Candidatus Bathyarchaeia archaeon | reverse complement strand
CCTTATCACGAACTCCCTGTATTCCTCCAGGCCTCTGCCGTCCATGCGCCTGCCCGACGCGACCACGTCCTGGATCTTCCTCTGCTTCAGATGCGAGACTATGTTGTGCTTGCTCATCTCTCATCATCCTCCTCTTCCATCTCGGCCTCCTCGGTCGGCTTCTCCGCCTCCTTGGGGAGCTGCTGCTCCGCCTCCGGCTTCTCTATCCCGTACTTCTTCTTGAGCGCCTCGCGCTGGATCTCGTAGATCTGCTTGCATCCCTCCAGGGCGAGGGAGACGCAGTCCTCGGTCTCCTTGGGCGACAGGATGCCGTCCATCTGCAGGAGCGTCACCTTGTTCAGCTTGGGCATGAAGGCGACGGGGACGTCGGCCTGCCCCTCCTTGTCCTCGTAGTCCCCGAGGTCGAGGACGAGCCTGCCGTCGTACTTTCCCGCTGCGCAGGCCACAACGAGATCCTTCATTGGTATCCCTGCGTCTACGAGGGCGACTGCCGCCGCGTTTATTGAGGCACACCTAGTGCCCCCGTCGGCCTCGAGCACCTCGACGTAGACGTCGATCGACGCCCTCGGGTACCTCTCCAGGAACACCGCGGACTCAAGGGCCGACCTCATCACCATGCTTATCTCCTGGTCCCTCCTTGAGGGCGCCGGCGACCTCCTGGGGTCGACGCTGAACGGCGCCATGTGGTACCTGCACCTGAGGACAGCCACGTTTGGCTTCGCCTGATGCTTTGGATGCATCTCCCTGGGCCCGAAGACGCCGCACATGATCTTGTTGCGGCCCATCTCGATGTACGCTGAGCCGTCGGCGTTCGGTATTACCCCGCTCTCGATCCTTATCGGGCGGAGCTGGTTGTACTCTCTCCCGTCTACCCTACTCCACTGGGTCTTCTTCTTCCCTTTCCTACTCATTTTCTCTCCTCCTTTAGCTTCCTCAAATACTCCTGAATCCTGTTAGTCAGCCCCGACGTATGGGCTTCGTTCTCGATCCTGTGAACGACCTTCACGACCATCTCCTCCTGCTCGCGGGTGCGTCCGCTTATAAGGACGCGGCCGTTCTGGCCTATCGAGACCCTGCATCCGGTCTCCTTCAGGATCATGTTGATCATCGACCCCTTCTTCCCGATCAGGCGAGGGATCTTCGATGGGGTTATCCTCACTATGAATCCCTCGTTGACCCTCCCGAGGCCTGGCCCCAGGATGGACAGTATCGGGGTCCTCTTCCTGTCCAGGTCCACTATCTTGGCTATAACCGTATCCCCTATGTCCAGGACGCGTGTCATGACGAACTCGGTCCTGTAGGGCTGGTCCACGGCGTCGGGTATGTTCAGCAGCGCCTCGGTCGGGGCGCCTATGTCTATCAGCCACTGGCCAAGCTCTATGTCGATGACCTCGCCTATCACGACGTCGCCTACGAGGGGGTTGAATCCCCCCTCTAGGGCTATTACCGAAACGTCGTCCTTGCCATAGCTCACGAGGCCCACGCGCGTCGCGTAGACGTTCCCCTCGTTGCGGTAGGTGTTCTCACCTGTCCTGACTCGCCCCTCGTACAGCACGTCCCCGGGGACGACTACGTCCCTAGTCTCGAACTTCGCATCCATCTGGGTTCAGCTCGATCTACTTCAATATCTTAGTCTGGAGGTTGCCCTGCGTCGCCTTCCCGAGCTTGTCGAGCAGCTCGAGCTGCATGGCCCCGGGCACCTCCACGACGGCTATCCACGAGCCGTCGTTCTGCCACTCGTCCCTCTTTATCTCGCCGTAGTTCTTCACTATGCCGTAGCACTTCGACGCGTGCTCCGGCGGGATCTTGAGGGCGACCTGGACCATCTCGCTGCTCATCGGCAGGATCGGCCTCAGGATCTTCACTATCTCCTTGACCTGCTCCTCCGCGGGCTTGAACGGGTCCACCGAGGCCCTCGCCGATTCGAGTGCCTTCTCTATCCTGAGGGGCGGATGGGGCAGCTTAGTGGCCGGGTCCACGTAGGTCCGCGAGATGAGGTTGATTATCTGCCTCAGCTTCTGCTCAGTCATCTCCTTCCTCTGCTTCGCGGTGAGGAGGAAGGTCCCCTTCTGGAAGATGATCTTAGCAACCTCTATCGGGTCGCTCGTGCCGAACTCGGCCTTCAGCTTGCTCTCTGAAGCCTTCTCGCCCTTGCTCGACTCCGTGAATATGGTGTCTATTATGAGGGCGTTGGCGACCTCGCCCAGCTCGCCCCTCTTGTAGGCTAGTCCCTTGTCTGGGTCTACCAGTATCTCGAACTTCTCTCCGCCGTGCTGGTACCTGACCAGCGTGTAGTTGCTGCTCATCGCAGTGGCACTTACCCTATGTGGTTCCCAACCTCTTCGTCGGAGAGTCTCCTGAAGACCTTCGTGTCCGCGGGTATAACAGCCACCTTGACGTTGCTTGACGACATGGCACCGTCCGAGGCGATCTTCACCGCCTCCACAGCGAGCTTCACGGCCTCGTCCAGGCCCATCTCCCCCCTGTACTTCTCCTCGAGCAGCCTGTTGGCGTCATCGCTCTTCCTGCCGACGGCGACCGCCCTGTATCCTCGGTAAGATCCGCTCGGGTCGGTCGTCATGACCCTGCACCCCGTGTCGTCCACGCCGGCGATGATCGTGCTCACCCCGAACGGGCGCACCCCCGCGTGCTGGGTGTATATCTGTGAGATGTCTCCTATCCGCCTGGTCAGGATCTCCACGTCTATCGCCTCGTCGTAGAGTAGCCTGTTGCTCTGGCAGTACACCCTCGCCTGGTTTATCAGAACCCTCGCGTCAGAGCTTAGCCCAGCTATCGCCATGCACACGTGCTCGTCGAGCTGGAATATCTTCCTGAAGTACTCTGCGTCCTCGAGGACGCTCTCGGGCGTCTCGTTTGCCGCGACCACTACACCCTTGGGGACTGAGACGCCTACTATGGGAGCACCCCTCTTGACCAGTTCCAGGGCATACTCGACCTGGTAAAGCCGCCCCTCCGGTGAAAATATGGTTATGGCGCGGTCGTAGGCTCGGGGCATGAACAAATCGCTCGGTCTCCTGGTCTCTCCTGTTTCCCTCTCTTTCTCACCCTTTCTACATACCCGTTGTTAAAAAGGGTTTTCTAAAGGGGTATGGTGCCCTGGCCGGGATTTGAACCCGGGATCGCTCGGGTGACAGCCGAACATGCCGAACCGGACTATCAGGGCTACATGTCCTTTCGATTTGAGCAATCCTTGCATTGGAAAATATCGGATAAATATTTTTTTAAGCCTATCCGATATATTTTTATATCGTTTTATGCATCAGATTCGTGGGCCATGCTCATCAGCAAGCGTCATTACAGTAGAATACTCGATAAAAGGAAAAGACTCGATGGATTCAGACCTCTACTTCCGGCGATGGTCGCCAGGCTGAGGAACGAGTTGATGATCGAGTATACGTACGACTCCAACGCTATAGAAGGCGGCACGCTGACTCTCAGAGAGACGCACCTAGTGTTGGAGGAGGGCATCACAGTCGGCGGAAAACCCCTCAGGGAGATACTGGCCACTAAGAATCACCCTGAGGCCATTAGATCCGTTGAGCAGTTGGTCGAAGCGGGCAGAGATATTATGGAGGAAGACGTGCTCAGGCTTCACGCACTGGTCCTTCACGACATCGACGAGACAGCTGGACTTTACAGGATGTCAGGGGTCAAGATCGCGGGGGCCGGGTTCATGCCTCCGCCGAGCAAAGAGGTGAGGCTTAGAGTCCTAGACCTTCTACAATGGCTGAAGTCCAACCCAGACGAACTCACGCCCATCGAGCTGGCCGCCGTATTCCATCACCGGTTCACCCAGATCCACCCGTTCACGGACGGAAACGGGCGTGTAGCCAGGCTGCTGATGAATGCGATACTGATGAAACACGGGTACCCGTTCATAGCCAATATCTCATACAGTGATCGGGCTAAGTACCTTAAGACCCTCTCAGACGCTGACTTTGGAAACATGTCGGCCTTCGTGAACTTCGTCGCACGAAGCGTCGAGCGATCCATAGACGTCTATCTGCACGCCTTGGAGGAGCCTGAATTGCAGTCATTGGCTGAGGCAAGCAAGTACACGCCATATTCTCAGGAGTACCTCAGCCTCCTTGCAAGGAAGGGCGCTATAGGAGCCGTGAAGATTGGACGAAACTGGTATATAGCGAAGGAAGAAATTGACAGATACTTGGAATCGATTGAGAAAAAGAGACAGAAGGCATCCTAAAGCTAAGTTAGAGAATGGCGCCCTGGCCGGGATTTGAACCCGGGATCGCTCGGGTGACAGCCGAGCATACTAAACCGGACTATACTACCAGGGCACTCGCCGAGTTAGGGAGGAAGGTTATCGGATAAACTTTGCGTTGCCCCCTCACTTGAACTCCCTGGCGATGAGCATCGTCGCCGTGAGGATGATGTCTGGGATCGACCTGAGCCTCCTCACGATGAGGTTGTCCAGGCCGTTCATATCCTTTGCCTTGACCTTGGCGATCACGTCGAACTCGCCGTATATGGTCGATACCTCCTCGATCTCCTCGTACTTGAGGAGCTTCTCGCACACCTCGTCTTCCGA
>CAZYUK010000134.1:0-4583 GCA_964650675.1 uncultured Candidatus Bathyarchaeia archaeon | reverse complement strand
AATGAGATCAAAGGAGCTCGAGCTTCACATCATCGCCACGGGCATGCACCTCTCGAAAGTACACGGTTACACCCTGAAGGACATCGAGAGGAGTGGCTTCAGAGTCGACGAGGTCGTTGATATGAGCCCTTGCGACGACTCTGAGGCGTCTATGGCGAAGGCCCTTGGCAAGGGGATAATAGGCATCACCGAAGCGTTCGAAAGGATCAACCCTGACATCGTCCTAGTCCTCGGCGACAGGAGCGAGGCCTTCGCAGGCGCCATAGCGGGTGCATACATGAATAGAGTCGTAGCTCATGTCCACGGCGGCGAGGTGACGAAGGGCTGCATAGACGAGTCCATCCGCCACGCAGTAACAAAGCTCGCCCATATCCACTTCCCGGCCACCAAGGACGGCGCCAATAGGATAATCAGGCTCGGGGAGAGGCCAGAAAACGTCCACGTCGTAGGGGCGCCAGCTCTCGATGTGGTACTGAACGCCCCCAGGTGCCCTCCCGAGGAATTAGCCAAAGAGTTCAACCTCGATCTAGGAAAGCCTATCATATTAGCCATCCAGCACCCTGTAACGACCCAGGTAGCGGAGGCCGCCAAGCAGATGAGGATAACCCTCGAGGCCCTGAAAACGGTGAAAGCCCAGACTATCCTCATCTACCCGAACAACGACGCGGGAGGTATGAGCATGATAAGTGTCATCGAGGAGAGCCGTCTACCCCCCTACATCAAACCGTACAGGAGCCTCCCCCAGGGACAGTACCTCGGCCTCATGAGCATCGCGACGGCCATGGTCGGTAACTCGAGCAGCGGCCTAATAGAGGCCCCCTCCTTCGGTTTACCGTTCATAAATATAGGCATCAGGCAGGAGGGGAGGCTCAGGGGCGAGAACGTAATAGACGTCCCCCACGATATAGATGCTATCATAGAAGCCATCGATCGAGCCATCAATAACAAAGCCTTCAGGGAGAAGGTGAAGAAGGGGCGGAACCCATGGGGTGACGGCAAGGCTTCAGGGAGGATCGTCGATGTCCTGAAGAGCCTGGTTATCGACGATGGGCTCTTGCAAAAACAGATAACGTACTAGCCGAAGGAGAATTCAGGAGGGTGGATGGAACCTGAGCAGGCTCAAGGAGTGGTTGAGGCCGGAGTTCGACGAGCGCGGGATGACAAGGTGGAACTGGATGTGCCAGTACCACGAGAACCTCGAGCTCGCGCCCAACACGGACATAGGCGCCTTCACCTACATCAACGCAAAGCACGGCGTTAGGATCGAGAGGGGCGTCGAGATAGGTTCCCACTGCTCAATCTACTCGTGGTCAACCATCGACGACAAGAAGGGGAAGGTCGTCATAGAGGAGGGAGCCAAGATTGGTAGCCACAGCCTTGTGATGCCGGGCGTCACCATCGGTAGGAACTCCGTCGTGGGCGCCTTCAGCTTCGTCACCCACGACATACCAGCCAGCGTCGTGGCCTACGGCGTCCCCGCCAAGGTCATCAATAAACAAACGTAGAACAGGCTATTACTCGGTCAGGTCTTCCCATGAGATGAGCTCGTCCCTACCGATGAGTCTCTTAGCCTTCTTGCCGACGACCTCACCGATCCTCTTAGGCTCTATCCCTGTCCCCGGCCTTTTAATGTCGAGCATCTCTGACGTTATTCTCGTCCCGGCTGGGATATCAACGGCGGCTACTATGCTCCGTCTCGAGACAGCCCTGACCTGTCTCTCCGCCTCACTCACCCTCTTAACCCCGTCGCCGAGGGCCTCCTCCACCTCACGAATGTTCGCCACCATCACCCTGAACTTCTTCGGCTCAAGGGACATCCTATGGTCGGGGCCCGAGAGGCTGTGGTCTAGGGTGAAATGCTTCTCAACCATCACCGCTCCCAATGCGACCGCCGCGGCCGGGATGACCAGGCTGAGGGTGTGATCCGAGAAACCGACGTGGACCTTGAAATGCTCGCTGAGAACTTGGATAACTTTGAGGTTGACATCCTTCACCTTCGTCGGGTAACTGGAGATGCAGTGGAGGAGCACGATATGGTCGCAGCCCCCCTCCCTCACCGCCTCCAGCGCCTCGGCGACCTCCTCCATCGTGCTCATCCCGGAGGAGAGGATCATCGGCCTCCCCTTCGAGGCAACGTACCTGAGGAGAGGCAGGTTCGTGAGCTCGCCCGATCCCATCTTGTACGCTGCGATGTCGAGTTTCTCTAAGAGGTCGACGCTCTCATGATCGAAGCACGACGAGAGGAAGATGATCCCTCTCTTCCTGGAGTGGTCGGCGAGCTCCTCGAACTCCACCTCGCTCAGCTCGAGCCTCCGCAACATCTCGAACTGGGAGTCGTCGCCCTGGGTTGTCCTCTGGTAGTCGGCCTTGCTCGCGCCCATCGTGGCAAGTTTCTCGGCTCTGAATGCTTGGAACTTGACGGCGTCCGCCCCCGAGGACTTGGCGGCGTCTATCAGTTTCTTGCCTAGTTCTATGTCGCCGTTGTGGTTGACACCTGCCTCGGCGATGATGAAGCAAGCTTTTCCCTCGCCTATAAGTCGTCCAGCGATCTCGACCGGCTCCAATCCGACCGTTCCCCACCCCATTCTAACCATGTACACATACATAACCTGAGCGAGCCTTCTAGACGAGAGTCGACTGTCAATCTAACATGGTTGGGCATGAAAGCCTGACTGCTACGAAGAGAGGCAGTCTACAATATTTTATTTATCGAAGGTAGTAGTCTTCACTAAGGCGCCTTACATGCGCTACTGCAAAAAGTGTGTCATCCCCGACACACGCCCTGGGATCGTCTTCAACGAGGAGGGCGTCTGCTCGGCGTGCATCCATCATGAGCAAAGGAAGAACGTGGACTGGGAGAAGAGATGGAAGGAGCTTGAGAGGCTCTGCGACAAGTACAGGAGGGAAGACGGATACTACGATTGCATCGTCGCCGTCAGCCCCGGAAAGGACAGCTACTACCAGGTATACCTAATGAAGGAGAAGATGGGGATGAACCCACTCCTCCTCAACGTCTACAACTTTGACTGGACGGAGGTCGGGCTCTACAACTTCAACAACATGAGCGAAGCCTTCGGATGCGATATTCTATCCCTCCATCTTAACCGGAGACTCGCCAAGAAGATGCTCCGTATAGCCTTCGAGGAGCTCGGCAGCCCGACCTGGTACTGGGACCGCGCCGTCTATGTCTGGCCCATACAGATGTCCATCAAGATGGATATCCCACTCGTCGTCTACGGCGAGAACGTCAGCTACGAGTACGGAGGCCTCCAGCTGGAAGAGACCTACAGCGCAAGGGAGCAGATAAACAACGATGTCGCCAAATCTGTACCCCTCGACTTCTGGGTTAGCAGAGAAATCTCGAAGAAGGATCTCAACCCACTAATCTACCCCTCGCTCGAAGAGATCGACAGGGCCGGCGTCGATCCGATATACATCAGCTACTTCACGCCTTGGGATGAGGTCATGCACCTACGCGTCGCCAAAAGGTACGGATGGAAGACCCTGGCGAACGAATGGAACCGTGAGGGGCACTTCGAGGACTGGAAGCAGATAGACGCCGTCAGCTACCTTGTCCACCCCTGGTTAAAGTACCCGAAGTTCGGCCACAGGACGGCGACTGATGTCGCCTGCCGCCTCATAAGGGGAGGCTACATCACCCGGGATAAGGGCATAGAACTCGTCAAGGAACACGACGCTAAGCTCGATCAACGGTCACTCCAGGCCTTCCTCGACTTCACAGGCTATTCGGCCGAGGAGTTCTGGAAGATCGTAGACAAGTTCTACAACAGGGACCTCTTTGAGTGGAGGAATGAGGGTTGGGTCCTCAAGAACCCCATCTGGGAGCAGGAGAATCCCAGAAAGAAATAGATCAGCCAGGGTACTCCCTGATCTTCTCAGCTATGTAATCTATTTCGTCTTTGGTGAGCCCAGGGTACATGGGCAGTGTCAGTACCCGCCTCGAGACCGCGTCGGTTACAGGTAGCTCCACGTCCTTAGAGTATCCCCTGTAGAACTCGTTGCGGTGGATGGGCTTGAAGTAGACCTTGCAGGTGACGCCCTCCTTCTCGAGGTAGTCCTTCAGGGTGTCCCTTTCAAAGACATCCTTGTCGAAGCTGACCGTATACATCTGGAAGGTGTTGACCCTGTCCTTATTGATAGGGGGAGGAGTCACGCCCCTTATGCCCCTCAACTTGGATGAAAAATATCTCGCGTTCTCTGCCCGCATCTCAATCAATTTACCCAGTTTCTCAAACTGCGAAAGGCCGAGAGAGGCAGTTATATCCGACATCCGCCAATTACAGCCGAGTCTCACGAAGGTCTCAGTCGTGCCCGAGGAGAACTTTTCACTCGACGTCAGGTCGCCGTGTGATCTGATCAACTTCAGCCTCCTCCATATCCTCTCCGAGTCCGTGACGACCAGCCCCCCCTCCCCCGTCGTCAGCACCTTGTTACCTGAGAAGCTGAAGATAGCGGAGTCACCGAAGGAGCCCGCCTTCCCCTTTGAACGGATCTCCGCGCCGAGCGCCTCGGCTGAGTCTTCTATTAGAACGAGCCCACGATCCTCGGCGAGCTTTCTAAGC
>CAZYUK010000133.1:0-4591 GCA_964650675.1 uncultured Candidatus Bathyarchaeia archaeon | reverse complement strand
GATGGTGGGCCGGGCCGGACTCGGACCGGCGACCTCCGCCGCGTAAGGGCGGCGTCCTGACCAGGCTGGACGACCGGCCCCCGCCATACAGGAAAACGGGGGACGTTTAAAACTATTCATCGAGAAGAATAGCGCTACTATTACGGCGTCTCACTTCGACATGGACCTGAGGGCGTCGATCCTCCTCGAGCAGTCCCTCGCCGCGGTGTTCATCGCCTGAGCCAACTCAGGGAGCTGGCTGCGGACGCTGCCACCCGCCCTGCCCAGGAATCTTGACATCATCTCCTCGAGAGCCAAAATCGCCTCGATCAGGTCGCCCCTGGTAGGACTCTCGGGGAGATTGTACCCGATCCTGTACTCGGTCTCATCGACCGGCTCGGGCAGGAACCCGACCGAGTAGGCGTCCGTCACCGCCTCCCTGTAGGCCCTCTCGACGGACCGCCTCTGCCTCTCAACATCTCCTGCGTAGGCTAGGGAGACCGACTTGAGTTCGGCTGATCCCTCGCATTCTGCGAGCCTACGGTAGAGGCTGGCCAGGGAGTCACCGAGCTTCGCGTAGTGGCCGAGGAGGGAGCTCGTCGTTCCGAGCACTACATCCACCGCTCAATGACTACCTTTTTTGCGGTGAAGAACTCGACTGCATCCATCCCCTGCCCGTGCAGATCGCCGAAGAAGGAGTCCTTCATCCCGCTGAAGGGAAAGAACGCCATCGGCGCCGCCGTGCCGACGTTCACGCCTATGTTGCCGCATGAGACCTCGTACCTGAACCTCCTGGCGTCCCCCCCACTGGACGTGAAGATGGACGCGGCGTTCCCGTACTCGCTGCTGTTCACCATCCCTATCGCCTCGTCCAGGTCCCTAGCCGTGAGGACGCTCATCACGGGGCCGAATATCTCCTCCCTGACGATGGTCATGCCCGGCGTCACATCCTCGAATATCGAGGGCCCCAGGAAGCAGTCCTCAGGATAGTCCCCCTGCACCTTGAAGTCCCTGCCGTCCATGGTCAGCCTAGCGCCCTCCTCGAGCCCCTTCTCTATGTAGCCGATGACCCGCCTCTTCCTCGCCTCTGACTGTAGCGGCCCCATCTGCGTAGCCTCGTCCAATCCGTACCCTATCCTGATCTCCGAGGTGGCCTTCTTGACGGCACTCATCATCCTCCCGTTGAAGGCCTCGTCGCCGCCGACCAGCACGAGGTTCGCCCCTGCGAGGCAGCGCTGCCCAGTGTTGCCGTAGAAGCTCCCCATCAGGTTCGACACCGTCCCCTCGATGGACGCGTCGGGCATGACGACCTGGAAGTTCTTGGCGCCGCACTGCGCCTGAACCCTCTTGCCCCTGGCGCAGGCCTCTTTGTATATGATGTCCCTGCCAACGACCGTAGAGCCGACGAATGATACACCCTTCACGGCGGGGTGCCTGAGGATGACATCCACGGCCTCGGCGTCGCCGTGAACCATGTTGATCACCCCGGGCGGGAAGCCGGCCTCATCGACGAGCTCGACCAGCTTCGTCTGGCTCAGAGGCGTCCATGGGCTCGGCTTGACGACGTACGTGTTCCCCGTCGCGACCGCGTATGGGAAGAACCAGAGGGGCACCATGAATGGGAAGTTGAATGGTGCGATGCAGGTGAAGACGCCGAGGGGCTGCCTCACCATCCACTCGTCGATGCCCCTGCTGATGTCCTCAAGGCCGTATCCCATCATCAGGCTGGGTATGCCTGCGGCGACCTCGACGTTCTCGATGCCTCGCCTCACCTCGCCCCTGGACTCGTCGATGATCTTACCGTGCTCCTGGGTGCAGACCCTGCTCAGCTCCTCGAAGTGCCCCTCAAGCAGTTCCTTCAGCCTGAACAGGTGGCGTGCCCTCGTCAGCGGCGGGGTTCTCCTCCAAGCGGGGAAGGCATCCTGCGCCGCCTCTATCGCAGCCTTCGTGTCTTCAGCGTTTGAGAAGGGCACCCTGGCGATCGTCTTCAGCGTCGCGGGGTTCACGACATCCCTATAGACGCCAGACGATGCGTCAACCCACTCGCCGTTCACGTAGTTCCTCAGCGTAAGGACGCCCTTGATCGGCTCCTCGAGCAGCACCAACTAGGCCGACCCTCCCTCAACCTCCGCTGGAGAGTTCTCGAATATTTCGAGTGCCCTGTCCGGCTCATCATCTGATATGATCAGGGGCGGCTGGAACCTGACCGTGCAGGCCTTGACGCCGCCCGTGCCGACGAGGAGTCCACCCATCCTGGCGAATTCCTTCCCCCCGACGACGACGATCGGCTCAAGCCTAGCGAAGCTGAGAATCCCGTATTTCTCGTCCTTCGACAAGACATCTCCAGACATGAGAATCATGTCATATTGACCGCTAAGCCTATAAAACGTTAGGCGGGGCGCGGGCGACACTAGAACTTTGGCCCCACCGCACCGACCATCTCATCGTGCAGGTGGCGCAGCCTGTCGACGGCCGGGTGGTCCGCGCCGAGCTCCTCGGCGAAGTGGTCTATAGTCACCTGTATGTCCACCTCGTGGTCTCCCTCGACGAGCTTGTCTGCGTAGGTCACTATCTTCTCCTCCAGGGTCTCCGGGATGTAGTCGCCGTCCGGGATTCCGAGCTTCCTCGCCTCTTCCCTCGACAGCCCGGCGCCGACGTGCCTCTCCACTATCCTGGCTACCTCCTCGGGCAGGCCCAGCCTCCTCGCTATCCCGCCGCCGACGGCGCCGTGCTCTGTGCCGTGGGTCTTGGAGCGGCCTATGTCGTGTAGGATGGCGCCCGCCTCGACCAAGGGCAGATTAACTTGGTACCCTCTCCTCCTGAACGCCTCGGCCAGCCTCATGGCCACCCTGGTCACGTTGATGCAGTGCTCAACGACGCCGTTTGAGCATCCCGAGGCCCTCAGAATCCTTATGGCCTCGTCCCTGGATGGCAGGTTCAGTCCCCGAGGTCCCCCTTGATCTCGGCTATCTTCTTCTCAAGGAACTCTATTATCGGCCTGTTGTCGACCCTTCGGAGCGGCTCGTCGCAGTGCGGGCACCTGAAGACGGTCTCCATAGCGACCTCGAAGGTCGTCTTAGGGCACATCGGGTTGCCACAGTGGTAGAACTCGTGGCTGGCCTCGTACTCGAGCCTCGCCTCGAGCTTCTTCAGTATCTTGTGCTTCATCCCCTGGATGTACGCCTCGACCAGCTCTGGCTGGAGGCGCCACTGGAATATGAACCAGCCCGTCTCCTTGTCCCTGAACCTCCTGCTCGTGACGAGGCTGTGATTGTAGAACCTGTAGAGGAGCTTCCTCACGTCGTTGATCTGTATGTTCGTCTTGGCCGAGATGTCCTCGACCGTTATGTCCTCGTTCTCCTTCAGGACCTTGATTATCTCTATCCCCTGTTCGCCGCCGAGAACCCTGGCTATGTTGTAGAGTGTGTCGTCGCTGACGCTGATCAATGCCTGCACTGACCTTCTCCAACTAATACTAGTGCGGCTCCGCTGTTTAAATGTTAGAGGTCCGATGAAACATCCTCGACGCGTTTCCCGTGGGCGGTGGGGACCACCCTGAGGCGCGCCTCCGGATGGATCAAGGCGAGTTCCTTTCCCTCGTAGAGCTCGTGGAGGAAGACGGCGAGGGCGCTCACCTCTGAGTGGGGCTGCCCCGTGACGGCGACGTTCCAGTCGGCCAGCCCGTAGACCTCGCCCGGCACCTTGGAGCCTCCGACCACGATGAGCTTCTCTGAGGAGTTGCATCTGATCTTCTCTATGCAGTCACGTATTGGGAGCCCGTACATGGTGAGGTGCACGATCTCCCCCTCCCACTCACTCATGACCCTACGCCAGCTCGGCGCATGCTCGATGGTGAAGCTGCCGCCCCAGTCCGCGCAGACCTTCCTAACAGACTCCTCCAGGCCCTGATCGTGGACACCAGTATACATGGCGCGCCTGGCGCCGAGCGCCCTCGCGGCGAGCAGCAGGTGAGTCGAGACCCTGACGTCCCTCGAGGGGCGGTGACCGAGCCTGAGCACCGTCACCGGAGGATTCAGAGGCGGAGTGTCCATCCTGGGATAAGCTGCCTTCACGGATGGTAAAAGGTTTCCAGCCCCACTCGGCGGAGTGCACCGTTTTTAAGCGAACAGGGTATAACTCATGAGACCGAGATGTCCGGAGCCCAGGCCGAGGAGATCCCAGCCCTGCCCCTAGCGACGAGGAGGAAGGTTCTCGGGGTGCTCATCCCGCTCATCAACCTGCCCCTGTTCGCCTTAATCCTATCCGATACCATCATGATGGTCTATACCGGGGCTCCGCTGAACTCCCTGGAATTTTTGAACAGCGTCGTGTTCACCCTCATAACACTCGGCCTCGGCCTCTTCCTACCCTACTGGACGCCCGTCTACAAGAGCAGTTACAGCCTCGACGGCTCCGGCCTTAGGCTGAGCCGGTTCCTGAAGAAGCCGCTCGTGATCTCCTACAAGGGGATCGAGAGGGCCGAGGTCTACATCAGGGATGAGGGAAGGATCTCGGAGGAGGCCGACAAGTACGCGAAGGACTCGGCCGCCAACCTCAGGAAGACAGGCTTCAAGTTCACGGACTACACGAACTCGGAGTCAAACATCGTCCT
>CAZYUK010000132.1:0-4600 GCA_964650675.1 uncultured Candidatus Bathyarchaeia archaeon | reverse complement strand
CCGTCGAAGATGGCGACCTCCTTGAACATGTAGTCTTGGGCGACATGGTCGCTGTGGGCGTGGGTGTTCACCACCATCACCGGCAGCTTCGTCAGCTCTCCGACGCACTTCTTAATGTCAGCGATTCCACATCCTGTGTCGATCAGGGCAGCCTTCTCCTCGCCTAGGACGAGGTAGCTGATCGCCTCCTCGAACTGGTAGGGCTCGTAGATGACGTAGATTGTCGGGTCAACCCTGTAAACCTCGAACCAAGACTGACTGGTCTTCACCCTCTCGAGTGTCGAGTAGACCTTCCGCGGCAGAATCTCCCACCACTTCGCGGGCACGACGACGCTCCTGTCAGAAGCCTTTGGCACAGACATTACATGGCTGAGTAGCCCAAACGACAATATTACATTATCGAGGACCCGTCGTGCAGTGGGGGCATGAACATAGTATTAAACCCTTTGAGGTAATCCTACTCTGAAGGGTATGGAGTGCGAAGTCCTGGTCGTGGGCGCGGGGGTGCTCGGCCTCAGCTCCGCCTACCACATCAAACGCAGGGACCCCTCGAAGAGGGTCGTCGTCATCGAGAGGCTGGGCGGGCCGGGGCAGGGGAACACAGCGAAGAGCATGGGCGCCTTCAGGAACATCTTCACCAGTGAAACCAACTTCCTTCTCACAGACTCGACCATAGACTGGCTAATCCACCTGCAGGGCGAGTTGGGCCACAACCTGAGGCTCCACATGCTCGGCTACCTCTGGCTCTTCAGCGAGACCCAGTACAGGAGGCTAAGCGACCCCCTATCAAAGATCAGGGCCAGGGGTACAGAGACGACGACGTTCGAGGAGGATGAGCTTAGGAAGATCATCCCAGACCTGGTCACAGACTTCTCCGAGGATGAGGAGGCTGACCTCATGGGCCTTGAGGAGGTCAGCTATGGCGTCCTGGGTCATAAATGCGGGAGCCTGGACGCTGATGCCCTCGCCGAGAGCTATGAGCAGCTCTTCCTCGGTCTGGGTGGCGAGGTTCACTACGGCACCGAGGCGAGGAGGCTGCTGCTGAAACCGAGGGAGGAGCTCGGCATACCCGGTGAGCCATTTGTATGGCAGGAGAAAGGAATCGCGGGTGCGGAGACGACGAAGGGTGATATAGGTGCGGAGACGACCGTCGTCGCCTGCGGGGCCTGGGCTGAGGGGCTCCTTAACCCGGTCGGCCTTGACCCCTTCACCAGGGCGAAGAAGAGGCAACTCTTCGCCTTCAAGGACCCTAAGCTAAACAGGCTGATCAACACAAGGGGGTTAAACAGTGATGACGCCCTACCCCTCACCATCCTGCCGAAGGCGGGCATCCACATCAGGACCGAGGTCTCGGAGAAGAGTATCTGGCTCGGCTGCGCCGACGGCCTCGGCAGAGGGTTCGGCCTTGAGGAGGACCCTAAGCCGGAGGAGGATTACTACGGGAACAACATCTACCACGCCCTAGTCAGATACTTCCCCTGCTTCTCAGACGTGAGGCCGGTCAACAGCTGGGCTGGGCAGTACGATATAAACAGCCTAGACGAGACGCCCGTCGTTTATTCGGGTGAAGGGTTCGTCTATGTCGGGGCTTCGAGCGGTAGCGGCATAATGAAGAGCGACTCCCTGGGAAGGATCGCTGCAGCAAACTACTATGGAGAGGAGGAGACGGAGCTCTATGGCGGTCGCAGGTTCAGGGTCGCTGATCTAGGAGTCAAGGGCAGACATGTGAAGCATGAGGCCTTCGTCCTATGATCATTATTTTCAACGAGGCTGATTAGGATATAGTATTAAATTCTCTGACCTGATCCTTCTCTGAAGCGTATGGAGTGCGACATCCTCGTCATAGGTGCAGGCGTCCTCGGCTTAAGCTCAGCCTACTATCTCAAGAAGCGGGATCCGACGAGGAAGGTCACCGTGATCGAGAAGCTTGGAGGCCCGGGTCAGGGGAATAGCGCTAAGAGCGAGGGCGCATTCAGGAACCTCTTCACGGGCGAGGCAAACTACCTCCTGGCCGACTCGACTATCGACTGGTTCACCCATCTCGAAGAGGACCTCGGCTATGACCTGAAGCTCAACAGAACAGGGTATATGTGGCTCTTCAGCGAGGACCAATATTCCTCGGCAAAGGAGGCGGTGGACGCCATGGCTAGGCGCGGTGCTGAGATCATCACCTATGATAGGGAAGAGATCAAGAAAATGATTCCTGACCTAGTCACCGACTTCGAGGATGATGAAGAGGCGGAGCTCCTTGGACTCGAGCCTATCGATGTCGGCGTCTTTGGCAAGAAGTGTGGGAGTCTAGACGCCGACTCCCTCGTCAGAGGCTATGAGCAAGAGTTCCTTAAGCTTGGCGGTGAGGTCCAGTATGGCACAGAGGCGAAGAGGCTCCTCCATAAACCCATCACAGAGCTCGGCATACCCGGCGAACCATTTGTATGGCAGGAGAGCCGCATAGCCGGCGCCGAGACCTCGAAGGGGGCGATCCTCGCTGAAACCACCGTCGTCGCCTGCGGTGCTTGGGCAGAGAGGCTCCTAAACCCCATCGGATTCGACCCATTGATGAGGGCTAAGAAGAGGCAGCTATTCGCCTTCAAGGACCCTAAGCTCGGCGGCCTTCTCAAGGTCAGAGGGCTCAACGAGGAGGGCGTCCTCCCGCTGACTGTGCTTCCACGAGCCGGCATATACCTCAAGGTGGAGCTCACGGAGGGCAGCATCTGGCTCGGCTGCGCCGATGATCTGGGCCGCAAGTTCGAGCTCGAGGACGACCCACAGGCAGAGGAGGATTACTATTCGAACAATATCTACCACGCGCTTGTGAAGTACCTGCCATGCTTCGCCGATGTCCGCCCAATGAACAGTTGGGCCGGCCAGTATGATATAAACAGCTTCGACGAGACCCCCATAGTGGAGCCTGGCCACGGAATCATCTACGTCGGCGCATCAAGTGGCAGCGGAATAATGAAGAGCGATGCCCTCGCCAGGATCGTGGATGCGGTCTATGAGGAGGAGGCTGAGGCTGAGCTTTATGGTGGCCGCAGGTTCAAGGTCTCCGATATCGGGGTAAAGAAGAGGGATATCGAGAGGGAGAGGCTAGTCATCTAGTCCTCCCTGTTCCTCAGGCCCCTGACGACCCCTCCTATTAGGTTATTCACGGCCTTCAGAGATACGCCGCCTGGGTCCCTCTCCGATGGGTACGAAGCCAAGCCGAAGGAGGCCGCCTTCGGATGCTCGAACATCACCTCGAGAGCCTCGGCTAACTCTAGGCTGGTTGGCCCCCCCTCGACTGGTAGGCCATGGCCAGGCACCTCGGGTGGGTCGAGTACATCCATGTCGACATGTACGTAGATCAGGTCCGTGAGAGTGGCTAGGCGCTCCATCTCCATGTCTATCGCCGGTGATAGCCGCTTGACCTCGTCGACTGTTATCTGCTCCACATCGCTCCTGTCTATGAGCTCCTGCTCTAATGGGTCGGTGTCCCTCACGCCGACCATGGTGACGTACTTCGTCGGGAGAGGCGGGTCGAGGCCACATGTCCTCCTCAGCCGTTCGAGGCAGAGGCCACAGCTGACTGCGACAGGCATCCCACCTAGCATGCCGCTTAGACTCGTCTCAGGTGTGTTGAAGTCTCCGTGGGCGTCGATGTAGACGAGGCCGACCCTGAGGGGCTTCCAACCTGTACTGGATCGCTGGAGGCCAGCCAGCATACCCATCAGACCATTACAGTTCTGGAGGAGACCGAGCGGGAAGACGCCCTCACGGATGTAGCCTGTAACTATGCCGGCGAGGTGAGCCGAGGCGAGGCCGAACCTGTTCTGAGCACCGTACTGCCTGCCATCCTCGGGGGTCAACTCGGCGGTTTTGGATTCGACAACCTCGCAGCCCAGCCCATCAAACAGCTCCTCAAGGCTACTTTCAATGACGTCTACGGAGTCGGACCTCTCCCTCAGCCCGAACTGCCCGCCGTAAGGAAGCTTGGCTATCCCAATCCTCGTTTTACCGCTCATTGGCATCGTGAGATCAGGCGCCTTCGGGATTTAAATGATGAACTCTATACGCTGATGAGGAAAATGAATAAAATGGGTGAATCGGGCTAGTACCTCTTCTGGCCGTAGCCCCTGCCTGTTCCCTGGCCGTACCGGCTCCTGGAGGCGTCGTACTCGACCTGCTTGCTTGAGAGGTTGTTCTCGAGGTTGACATCCTCGAAGGGCGCCTCCTCGAGGGGCTCGAAGCTGCCATAGCGACCTATGTTGAGGCGCATGCTTCCTCTGAATGTGTTCATATATCCGTTCTTTATGCCGAGCACCTGCCCCTCGGCCACATTGTCGATAGAGTCGTCCCACAGGGTGAGGTAGATGGCGCCGGTGTCGTCGGCTACGAGAGCCTCGCAGACCCTGTGCGTCGTCTCGTCCGTCCTGGTCACAACTTCGCGGACATCGGTCTTAGAAATCACCTTGACGATGACGTTGATCTGCCTCGAGTACTGGTTGAGGTCGGCGATCTTCGTTGCGCCGGATTCCTCTTCATCATCATAATCCACCATATATGTGCACTCTCACGTTCCGAGGCTGAATAGATGCGCCGACTCTAAAAGGGTATCGAG
>CAZYUK010000131.1:0-4619 GCA_964650675.1 uncultured Candidatus Bathyarchaeia archaeon | reverse complement strand
AGCAAGCACAACATAGTCTCGCATCTGAAGCAGAGGAAGATCCAGGACGTGGTCACGTCGGGCAGGCGCATGGATGGCAGAGGCCTGGAGGAATACAGGGAGTTCGTGATAAGGTCCGGGAACCTCGACAAGTCCGAGGGCTCGGCCGAGGTGCGCCTGGGTAAGACCCACGTGGTCGTGGGCGTCAAGGTGGGGACGGGCACCCCGTTCGAGGACACGCCCGACGAGGGCGTCCTTATGTGCAACGCGGAGTTCACGCCCGTCGCCTCACCGGAGTGGGAGCCAGGACCGCCGAACGAGGACTCCATCGAGCTCGCGAGGGTCGTGGACAGGGGGCTGAGGTCGGCCGAGATACTGGACACCAACGAGCTGAGCATCATACCGGGCAAGCTCGTCCACATAGTCTTCGTCGACTTCTACGTCCTCAACTACGACGGTAACCTCATAGACGCCTGCTCGGTCGGCGCCCTGGCGGCGCTGATGAAGGCGAAGAAGACGGTGTACGAGGTGAAGGATAAGGAGCCTGTGCTCACAGACAAGAAGGTGCCCCTCACGATAAGGAAGCAGCCCATCGCCGTCTCCATGGTGAAGATCGGGAACAACTTCATACTCGACCCCTCCGCCGACGAGGAGGAGGTCATGGACGCCCGCCTCACCGTCACCTTCGACGAGGACGGCAACGTCTGCACGATGCAGAAGAGCGGATCCGAAGGCCTCACGATGGACGAGATAAGGAAATGCATAAATACCGCAGCTGCGAAGGCGCCTGAGATAAGGGCCAAGGTGCTGGCGAGCACGGGATGACGAAGAAGAAGACGTACGGCCTGAGGACCAGGGGCGGCGCCTCGGTCAGGAAGCGGTGGACACGCATAGAGGTGGCCATGAAGGCGGAGCAGAGGTGCCCCAACTGCGCCAGCCTCTCAGTGAGGCGGGAGAGCGTCGGCATATGGAGCTGCGGCAAGTGCGGATACAAGTTCGCCGGCGGCGCGTACACCCCCTCGACGAAGACGGGCCTAGCCTCGAGCCGCACACGCGGAGAGGCTTAAAAGATCCCCTCTCAGGATATTTTTTTCCACGAGGTTGCGCCGATGAGGTCCAAATCGAGCCGGGCTGAGGCGGAGATCCTCCTGAGGGCACCCCGTGACAGGGTCAAGATACTGATCGACTCGCTGAGGCCGGAGGCAGAGACCCCGGCGTCCATCAGATCAGACGTGACCATTGAGCCTCTCAGAGGGGGAGTGTTGATCAGGATATCCTCAGACGACTCGGTCGGACTGAGGGCGGCCGTGAACAGCTACCTGAGGTGGGCTCAGGGAGTGATAGATGTCCTCGAGAAGCTGCAGCCCCACTGAGAGAGGGGATAGAAAAAAGGGGGAAGACTCCGCTTCTCTAGAGGTTCAGCTTCAGCAGGTTACGCTTCATTATTATGTATATTATGACAGCGCTGATCACTATCTCAGGAAGCATGTAGCTGCCGTTGTAGACGGCGCTGTAGACTATCGGACCCATCTCTGGAGGCGCGTATTCGGCGAAGAAAAACACGCCTGAGACGAAGTGCGAGAGGAATCTGCCGGTCAACGCGACGACTACGCCGACGATCGGGTGCTTCTTGAAGAGCCCCGCCAGCCCCAGGCATCCGAAGGCGAGGGGGTAGTCGAGTATGATCTGAAGCGGGTAGTAGATGTACCCCTCAAGGACCATCTGGACGAGGCCGAATACGACCCCGGCCAGCACCCCGACTTTAACCCCACGCCTAAACGAGAGCAGCATGATGGGGACCATGCTGCCCAGTGTTATCGAGCCGCCCCATGGCAGCTGATAGATCTTGATGTAGTTCAGGACCACTGAAAGCGCGACTGTGACTGAGACCTCAGCCAGTTCCCTGGTGTCCCAACTCTTACCGCTCGTACATTCTCCCTCCGCCGGTATTACCCGGATCAGGTTCAAGGGGTCGACGACTATGCGTCCTCTCAGCCGGACTGCCGTCCAGCTCCCCCTTCTCAGTAGGTCCGGAGAACCATCGATATAAGCCTTGGCATGAGGTGTTATTCCTAATCCGGTTCTCTAGCTGTTTAGGGCCTATCTTTTTCCTGGTTCCTTCAGGCTACCGTAGAGCTCGTCTATCTCCGCCCTTTTCTGCCCTGCTGTCATGGCCCCGTCGACGAGGAGACCCTTGCCTTGTTTGAGATCGCATAGGTGTGTGCAGGCATGCCTCTTGGAGGCACAGATTGAGGAGATGTCTAGGACGCTGTCCTGCGAGGCCACGACGACGAGGGCGCCGTACGTTGGCGCGAGGAGGATATCCCCGTCGATTCCGTCCGCCCCCTCCGCCAGCGGGATCATCGAGGATGAAATGTCGATGCGTAGCCCACAATGTTCGGCCACTTCGAGGAGGGCGCCCTTCAATCCCCCCTCGGAGACATCATGCATGAGCTTCACGCCTCCGCAGCCCTGGAGGCTCAGCGCCGTCTCCAGGGGGGTGAACCCCCTCCAGCGGCCATCGTGCTTCCCCTCGGAGAGCCCCTTGAGCCAGACCGCCTCGCCGCCGACCTCCCCGACGAGGAGGACGGCATCCCCCTCGGAGACCCGCCCGGGCCGCCTGACCTCCTCTCCGAGGCAGGTGGCCGTGACGAGGGGTATGTCTAGGCCCCGATATGTGGCGGTCTGGCCTGCCACGACCCTCACCCTATGCCTCTTCGCCTCGCCTCCGAGGCCCTTCGCGATCTTCCTGAGGTCAGCCTCCCTGCTCCCCAGGGGCATGTATATCCCGGTCACCATGTGGGTGGGCCTCCCGAATCGGCAAGCCACGTTCGTAGCCGCGTAGTGGAAGGCGAAGAAGCCGAGGGCCTCCAGGGGCACGCCTATCGAGGGGCTGTGGGCGACCACGGTCCTCCCGCTGAGCGTGATGGTGTTGCCGTCCAGCCCCAGCTCATCGGCTGGCATGAACGGGTACACCGACCGATCGAATACCTCCCTCGAAACCTTTCCGAGCCCAAGGACGCCAGACACGAGGAGCCCCCTACAGATATTTTTGCGCCGCCTTATAACCAAGCCCGTCGCCCCGGGAGCCGCGGGCCTGGCTCTTCAGCTATAATTTGATTCAGTAGGGGTAAAGGGGGTAGAAAACGCTTCAAGTGGGTTCACGCTTAAATATATTAGTCGATAATGGAGAAGTAGAACAGAATGGCCGCCCTTCTTCCTGACGATCTGATCATCGGATTGATAGTCGTGGCCGTGGCTGCCTTCGTGATCTACATGTTCGTGCGCGCCACCAGCGGCGAAAAGACCAAAGAGGAGGTGAAGGAGCCCTCTCAGGCCCAGCTGGAGAAGGCTGAGGATGAGCAGCTCAAGCTGGACCTCGGGATCACCGAGGTCAAGGTGCCCCCGATCGAGAGGAGGCTGGGGACTGACGAGGTCGAGAGGGCGAGGAGCAGTATCCGCACACTGACCCTGAAGCAGGAGCTCCTCAGCATGGTGCTCAGGCGCCTATTCGAGGCAGAGGACAACGGCGAGATAACCAGGGAGGAGAGGGTCCTCCTATCCAAGGGCTACGAGGCGGAGATGAAGGGGATAGGCGACGAGCTGAAGAGGTCGGAGATGATCGTCAGCCTCAACGAGCTCGAGTCCATCAGGGAGGACATCGTCAAGAAGTTCGAGGCTACCCTCAGCTCGACCCAGCAGAGGATAGACGACCTGATGAAGGAGCTGAAGATTGAGGCACGGACTTCCGCCGAGGCGGCGAGGGGAGCCCTGCCGAGGCCTCGGAAGCTGGTCGCAAGGGAGAGGGCGGGGGAGGAGGGCGCAGAGGAGGAGGCTGCGGAGGCGGAGCAGGCCGAGCCTGAGAAGCCCGCAGCCAAGTCTGATGTCGACGCGCGTCTAGACAAGCTCAAGCAGGAGGTCCAGAAGGAGCTCGACGAGCTGGACAAGCTGGAGCTGGAGGGCTAGGACACGAGCTGGACGACAGCCGCCAAGAAGAGGGCCGCACTTAGGGCTGTGAAGCACGTCGAGACAGGCATGGTCGTCGGCCTGGGGAGCGGGAGCACGGCCGTCTACGTCATCCAGCTGCTGGGGGACCTCCTCGAGAAGGGGGAGATATACGATGTCCTCGGCGTGCCGACCAGCAGCCAATCGATCCAGGAGGCAGTGAAGGCCAAGATCCCGCTCACGACCCTCGACGAGCACCCGCAGATCGACATAGGCATAGACGGCGCCGACCAGATAGACGCCAAGCTGAACGCGATCAAGGGTGGGGGCGGGGCCATGCTCCGCGAGAAGGTGGTCGCAGCCTCATGCAAGGAGTACATCATAGTCGCCGACGGGAACAAGATGACCGATGTGCTGGGGAAGGGTCAGACGATCCCCGTGGAGGTGCACCCCTTCGCCGTAACGCCTGTCATGAAGACCGTGGAGAAGCTCGGATCTAAGGTCGTGCTGAGGATGGGGAGCGGCAAGCTGGGCCCCGTCGTGACCGACAACGGCAACTACATAATAGACGCCGACTTCGGCCCGGTCCAGGACCCCTGGTGGCTCGAGCAGCAGCTCAACGCGATCCCGGGCGTCTTGGCGACGGGTATGTTCCTGGGGTACGCCCAGCTCGCCTACATAGGGACGAGGGGCAC
>CAZYUK010000130.1:0-4693 GCA_964650675.1 uncultured Candidatus Bathyarchaeia archaeon | reverse complement strand
GCATAAGGCTCGGCAGCGTCCCGGGGCTCGCGTTGGAGTCCTATCGGGACGTCGCTAGGATGATCAGGGGGGCTCCCAGGAGGCTCCTCGTCCTCTCGCTCCTCATGGCGGGCTCCACATTCTTCGTCTCCATGGTTATGCCATTCTGGATAGTCAGGGCGACGGAGTTGATAGGCATCAACCCCGAGCAGTGGGGGATGATCATGCTAGTGAGCGGAGCCTTCAACGTCCTGCTGAGCCTGCCGGCCGGCTCGTACGTCGACAGGCACAACAGGAAGATCATAGCGGGTGTCTGCCTCATCGCCGGCTCCCTCCCCGTCTTCCTCTTCCTCTACGCGACGACCTTCGAGCATGTCGTCGCGCTGAGCGTGGCGGCGACGATACCGAACATGTTCCTCAACCCGGCCCTCCAGTCGATGTTCGCCGACATGGTTCCCAGGGAGAGGAGGGGGAGGATGATCTCAGCCTTGGGCGGAGGCGGCATCTGGATAATGGGCGGCGTCTGGGCGACCGGCGTCGTGGCCATGGCGAGCATAACCCTCGGCAGCCTCGCCAGCGGATACGTGTACAGCCTGGGAAGCTCCCTGCCGTGGGTGATACTCGCCGGAGCCCTCATCGTACTCGGCCTCCTCTTCCTTAGGATGGTAGAGGAGCCCGAGATCGGAGAGGACTAGCTAACCTAGCAGGCGGAGCGCCGCGGCCTTCGCCCCTATCTCGGCCTCCATGGGCGAGTCTCCTGACCCTATGATGGCGACGGAGCCCTCCCTCGGCGAGAGGGCCTTCAGCTCCCCGCCCAGGGCCGCATCCAGGGGCCTCCCTAGGCCTGGGACCAAGAAAACGCCTCCACGGTAGACCGCCGTCGTCGCGCCCCTGGCCCCCGCCATGAGAGCGGCGTCCCTCTGCTCCACCCCGAGCCTCACCCTCGCCGAGGCACCGTGGACGAGGACGGCGTAGTTGTGCGCCCCCACCGCGTCCGGGCTGCCCGGCAGCTCCACGCCTCCTGAAATCCTCATACGCATCTCGTCGAGGAGCGCCCTCCCCGCCTCGGCCACGCCTATGCCCTGCGGGGTCACCTCGATCAGCCTCTCAGCCCGCATGTGCCTCACGAGGGTCCTCACGACGCCCTCGCCCAGGCCGAGCCTCCTGCCGAGGGCCGCCCTGCCTATCGGCGCCTCCGAGGCGATCTCAAGCGCCTTCATTGCCTGGGCCCCGATGTATGAGGGCGCCCTTCCGGGGGCGGAGTTCTCCGCTATCCTCCTCAGGGTTGCGAGGAAGCTCATGTGGTTCGATACGATGTCGGGCTCTGTGGGCTTAAGTTTTGGGCAAATCATTTATAGCTGGATGGATAATCCAGCCATCATGAACTCGAAGCAGATAGCGCTGACGTCGACGATGTCCGCCCTGACCGTCGTAATCGCATACTCAAGGGGCCTCGCCCTCTCCTCGCTCCCTGGCGTATTCGAGTTCATGACCGTCCTCATCTTCATCAGCGGCTTCTGCTTCGGCTGGGCCGTGGGGGCGAGCGTAGGCGCCATCTCCCTCATCATATACATGCTGATACCTTACCCGTTCGCCCACCCAGCCGCATGGATGTACTCTATATCGCCCGTGCTCCTCGCGGTGATGGCTGGGCTCGGAATCCTCTTCGGGATATCAGGCGCCATGGCCTCGAGGATCCTGAACCCGATGAAGACCGGGAGGTTCGTTTTGGCCATGGCCGTCTTGGGCTTCGGCCTCACCTTCGCCTACGATGTTCTGTCGAGCGTCGGCTTCGCCCTGGCCTACCCGGCTTTCGAGAGCGTCTGGGACGCCATCGTCCTCACCTTCATACCCCTCTACATGCCCTGGCCACCTATCGTCCATACCGTCACGAATACCGTCATCTTCGCCATCCTCGCGCCCCCGCTCATAAGGGCGATAAGACTTTTCCCAGAAACGTTGAATACCGGTAAGCCCCAATCTTCCTGAGAAGCTTGATAGAGTACTTCGAGGCTCAAGACATCAAGCGTAGGGTTGACGAGATCATCGATCTCCTCATGTTCGACCACGTCAGGCCTGAGAACGTCCACTGCGTCAGGAGCAGGGGGTCGCGGGCGACCAGGACGATAGCCAGGATACACGGGCTCGGCAAGATCTGGCAGCTGGCCATGGGGATAGAGCCGACGTACATAATCGAGGTGATATCTGAGCGCTTCGACGGGCTCACGCAGGAGTCGAGGGACAGGATGCTCGTCCACGAGCTGCTCCACATCCCCCAGAGCTTCAGGGGCGGCTTCAGGTACCACAAGGACCACGTCACATTCGAGAACGTGAACACTTGGTACAGGAGGCTCGCCGAGAAGGAGAGGGAGCTGGGGCTGGGAAAGGGATAAACGCCGCCGCACCTGAGCCGATCATGATGTACCCGAGCCTAACCGTCAGGACCGTCGAGTCGGCGACGACGCTCAGGGAGTTCGTGGCCGGCCTCGGCGATGACACGTTGTACGCATACGACAGGAAGGTGCTCGGCGTCTTGGTCAACGGGAGGCGCCTCTGGTCCTCTGCGAGGCTCAACAGGGGCGACGTGGTCGCCGTATTCCCCTTTATTACGGGCGGCTGAGCCAGAGCCACCTATAGAGCTCGACCTGTGCCAGGGTCAGCGCCGCCGTCAGGACCACGCCCGCGGCTAGTTGTCCCACGCTGTGCGCCTTGAGCCTCCACCTCGCCCAACATATAGGGAGGGTGAGGAGGGTGAATGGCCAGAGGCCTAGGTCGACCTGGCTGATGAAGAATGCGGAGGGTCCCCCGATCCCCGCCGCGTGGAGGCTGATCTTCCACCTCGTGCTTATCAGCATCATGGCGATGGAGTTGCCGAGGTAGCAGGCCATGAGGGAGACGAGGGTGAAGGGAGACCCCATGAAGGATAACAGCGCCAGGCCCAGGGCGTAGCAGGAGATGGCGCTCAGGAAGGGGATGAGCCGGCTCCCCCTGTCCGAGGCGTAGATGTCCCCTATCACGCCCATCCTGAACAGGGCGTATACGAAGGCTATCGGCAGGATGCCGGCGAAGAGCAAGGAGACGAGCAGGTGCTGGATGGGCGGAGCCGGGTCTAGGCAGAGGTAGACGATGAGAAAGGTGAACATCGCGTTCGCAGGGGCGTTGAAGACGAGGGAGATCGCCTCGGCCGCGAGGTCCTGCAGGTTATCTCTGGGCACGAGAAGAAGTAACACGAGGACGATTTAGTCCTTTCTAAGATCCGAGGGCTCAGTCCCTCACCCTGAGCTGGAGGCGGTCGCCCGCCTTGTTGAAGGCGGCGACGTTCATCGTCGTGTACGGGTGGCCCATGATGAGGGTCACCCTGCCGTAGAAGTTGTGCTCGTCGACGAGCGAGAGCCTAAGCGCTCCCGAGGGGTGGGAGTGGGCGGTCCCCATGATCGTGAAGTCTATCGGGAGCATGTGGACCGGGAAGGTCGCCATCTCGTCGCTCGTCGCCGCGTACGGCGGGAGGAGGAAGTCTGTCACCTCTATCACGTCCTTCTCGTGTTTCCCCCTGAGGAGCACTATCGCCTCCCTGGGGTGGTTATCCTTCGCGAACTCCAGCATCGCCTCGAGGAGCCCGCGGCCTATGACTATCTCCACGATAGTTGAGTGGTGCGCGTGTTAAATAAAGGCGATGAGAAGGGAGTTGGGATGTTGACCACCGTCCTCATGGACTACGACGCGACCCTTCATGACTGGGACGGCGTCATAATCAGGAGCCTGGACGGAATCCTCGGCATGAGGGGGGAGGACCTATACAGGATATGGGTCTACGACGTCCACAGGGCGCTCATCCACAGGCTGTACCTTGACCACCACGACGACGCCGTGTTCCACTGCCGCCTCCTCTTCAGGGTCCTCGGCAAGCCGTTCTATCAGGGGGCCTCGAACCTGATCCTGGAGAGGTTCAGGGAGGCGGACGAGGAGGCCATGAGGAGGCCGATCTACTTCCCGGACGCCGTCCCGGCGCTCAGGGAGCTTAGGTCGATCGGGCTCACACTCTGTTTGTCCACGGGCCATCTCGCCGAGGAGAAGGCCCGGGCCCTCGAGAGGGCGACGGGGGAGAGGTTCTTCAGCCACGTCTTCAGCGAGCCGATGATTGGCTGCCTGAAGACGGAGCCGGAGTACTACAGGGAGGTCGTCGGCAGGGTCGGCTGTGAGCCGGATGAGGCCGTGAGCGTCGGCGACACGCCCCTCAGCGACATCAGGCCGGCTAAGCTGGTCGGCATCCACACGATCTGGGTGAACAGGAGGGCGGAGCCTGCGCCGACCGATCCCGAGCAGGTCGCGGAGCACGAAGCCAGGGACCTCCTCGAGGCCGTGGGCTTCATCAAAGCTTAACTTAACGGCGAGTCACAGTATGCCCCGTGAATCGTCTTGAGATGCGTTGACAGGATACTGAACCGCAGGAGCATAAGGAAGTACAGGAAGGAGCCCGTACCTGAGGGGGTCAAGGCCAAGATACTCGAGGCCGGTCGCCAGGCGCCTAGCGCCGCGAACAAGCAACCTTGGCACTTCGTCGTGGTCTCCGACCCAGCCCTCAAGGAGAGGCTCTCGATCGGCAGGTGGAACACCTTCATCAAGGACTCCGACTTCACGGTAGTGGGCGTCTGCCTCCCATTCGACCAGACCTCGACCAAGTGGGGCGTCGTCGACGTCACCATAGCCCTGCAGA
>CAZYUK010000129.1:0-4729 GCA_964650675.1 uncultured Candidatus Bathyarchaeia archaeon | reverse complement strand
CGAGGACCCGCTCGTCAAGCTGCAGATGAGGTTCGTGAACGGCGAGATAACCGAGGAGGAGTACCTCAGCATGAGGAGGCTCCTCGAGGAGTAGCCGCTCAGAAGAGCTCCTCCGCGTACTGTCGCCGTGGCTTGAAGTGCCATTCGAAGAGGCTCGCCGCCCCGAACAGCGAGACGCTCGCGAGCAGGAAGGTGACCGCGTAGCCGAGGTAGAAGGAGAGGCTCCCGGATGCCAGTGAGCCGGCGAACATGGCGACGCTGTTCAGGGCGCTGTAGACGCCCAGGGTGCCCCCCTGCCTCCCCTCGGGAAGGAACCTGTACAGCATCGTGTTCACACCGATCGCGAAGTTCGTGTACGCCATACCGATCAGGAGGTAGAGGAGCAGCGTCACGTAGAAGACGGGGTGGCCTGTGAAGTAGAGGCTGGTCACCGCGGCGAGTAGGAAGGCTATGGCCCTTAGGCTCAGGAACTCTATGATCAAGCCGGGGTCGCCCCTCTTGCTCAGCCGGCTGAACCTCGGCAGGGAGGCCAGGGCGTTTATGACGGTGACGAACAGGTCTAGCCCAACGATCTCGAGGTAGCTCAGGCTGTTCGACTTGAGGAAGGGCGTGTAGCTGGTGAAGAAGAGGTTGGCGGCGAGGGAGAAGAGGGCGCTCGTCACCATGATTATAGGTATGTCCCTCGTCAACGCGTTCCTCGCCTCGCTGAGGAGCCTCCTGAAGTCGTTGACCCTGGGCACCCTTATGAGCAGGACCGGGAGCTGGACGAGCCTGGTGATCAGAGCCTCCACGTTGAAGGTGACGTTCCGCCGCTCCAGCGTGATCTGGGGGTCCCTGACGACGAGGACGCTGATCGCCAGCATGATGCCCGAGAAGGCGACGGGGAGAAGCGCCATCGCCGTCAGCGGCAGCATGGTCAGGACCACGACGCCGAGGACGAGCCCTATGATGGAGCCGTATATGTTGTATCGGAATGTCGTGGCGCTGCCGTCGCCCCACCTCTCCTTCGGCATCGTCTCCATCATCAGCAGGCTGAAGACGGTCGGCGAGAACATGCTCGTGAAGCTGTAGACCGCGTACAGGACGATGACGATGGGCAGGCTCCTGGTCAAGCTCATGAGCGCTATCGAGGCGAGCTGGGCGCCCGCGCTCACTATGAGGATGACGCGTCTCCTGCCGAGGTAGTCGGTGAGCCTGCCGCTGATGAAGGCGGCCGGGATCAGGGCGAGGTTGAAGGCGGAGGAGGCGAAGCCGACGTCGAGCACGTTGCCGCCGAGGTCGAGGATGAAGAGCTTCACGAAGCTGCCCACGGTGCTCCCTATGGCCGCGAACGGTATTATGGCGTAGAGCCAGCCGGGTCTCCCCTGGGAGCCGCTCAACCTTTAAATCATCGCCAAATTAAGTAGGCATCATATTGGGTCGGCTAATAAGGGTTGGGCTGGCTCTGAAGAGGATAAGCTTCTCCTGGTGGCTTCTCCCCATACTGGTCGGCGGGGCGGCGGGTCTGATAGCCTCGGCCATCAACTACCTCGTCATAGACGCGTGGGAGACCTTCTACGCCGACGCCCTTAAGACGCCGACCCTCTTCTTCATATTCCCCTTCACAGGCCTCGCCCTCAGCTACTTCCTCGTCCACCTCCTCGCCTGGTACAGGACGCCTAAGAGCAGCTTCCACAACATACTGGAGGCCTTCCACCTCACCCCCCAAGGCATAACGATGAGGGAGTCCATGGTCAAGACGGCCTCATCCCTCTCCACGGCGATCTTCGGCGGCTCGGCCGGCCCCGAGGGTCCGGCGACGATGTTGAGCGGGGGCGTCTCCGTCTGGCTCTCCAAGGCGCTCGGGATCAAGATGGAGCCGGGCAAGGCGCTCATGATAGGCGTCGCGGCCGGCTTCTCGGCGGCCTTCAAGACTCCTCTGGCCGGCGTCCTCTTCGCCCTGGAGCTCCCGTACAGGAGGGACCTCGAGAAGGACCCGTTCATAGAGGCGGCGATAGCCTCCTCGACGGCCTACCTCGTCGCCGTCGCGTCGAACGCGCCTTCCCTCCTCCCGGGGCTCGTGCTGGAGGTTGGGACGCTCTCGATGGTCATGCTGCCCGTATCGATGGTCTTCGGCCTCCTGACCGGGGGCGTCGTGATAATCTTCACTTGGTTGTACCACGCCGGCGAGGGGCTCACAAAGAGGCTGATGACGCTTGGAGGCTACCCATTGATGCTCATCGTCGGAGGAGCCGGCCTAGGCGCGATAGGGTACTTCTCACCAGCCGCCGTGGGCCCTGGGTTCCAGATGATCCCGGTGATAAGTGGCGGCTCCCTCGTGGCGATCCTGATGCTTCTTGCCCTGAAGCCCGTTTCGACGACGCTGACCATGAACTTCGGGGGGACCGGAGGCCTTTTCCTTCCCACGCTCCTGATCGGCGGAGCCTGGGGAGCAGCTTTCAGCTACCTCTTCAGCCCCACTCTGGCCCCCGTCTTCATCCTGATGGGGATGGCTGCCTTCTCCTCAGGCGTACACAAGATGATGATCACCCCAATCATCTTCGTCGCCGAGGTCTTCGGGGCCAACACGATAATACACATAATACTCGCGACGGTGGTCACCTTCTTCCTCACGGGCGAGGCCCCCTTCTACCCCTCGCAGCCGTTGAACAAGCTCTCCGAGGAGGAGCTCGCCCTTGAGAGGCTCTACTACAAGGTGTCGAGGTCGAAGCCTAGGGAGCTGGCCAGGCTGAGGGCGGCCGACGTGATGACGCAGAACCCCATAAGGCTGAGGAGGAGCCTGAGCGTCCGCCAGGCCTTCGACGAGTTCGGGAAGACCCCGTACAGGCTCATGCCCGTCGTCGACGATGAGGACAGGCTCCTGGGCTACGTGACCTTGGAGGACCTGGCCTTCCTCTCAAGGACCGTCCTCGACACGAGGCTGGAGGAGGCCGGCCTGCAGACCCCCCTCGTCTTCAGGGAGGGCGATCCGGTAACGAGGGTGATAGAGGAGATGATCGACCGTGAGGAGGATCACTGCTTCGTTGTGGGCGATAGGGGTGAGCTCACTGGGATCATCTCCACGATAGACCTTGCCAGGCTCCTGCTCTCCTACTACACCGTCGACTGAGCGGCTCCTCGGCGGCGTCTCCCCGCGATGAACTTGAAGTAGACGACTCCGATGAGCAGGCCAGCCACCCCCGAGACCCACGCCTGGGGCGAGGCGAAGAGGACGAAGGCGAGGAAGGCTATGCATATGACGGCTCCGACGACCGGTACGGCGGGCGGGTAACGCCTGTCCCCCTCCGGGAGCTTCATAGCCGAGAAGTTGCTGACCCCGTAGTAGAAGAGCATCGCGAAGGTGCCTATCGCCACGACGTTGGTGAGGTCAACGAGGAGGGCGAGGCCGGTCATCAACATGCCTGTCATGACGACGGAGATGTGGGGCGAGCCGAACCTAGGATGGATCCTGCTCAGCGCCTCAGGGAGGTCGCCGCGCCGGGACATGGCGAAGGCGAGCCTTGAGACGCCGAGTATGCTGGTCAGGAGGACGCTGGCCGTCGAGATGACGCCCCCAAAGGAGACGAGGAGCACGGCGGCTGGGCTGCCCGTCGCACCCATCGCGAGGGCTAGGGGGTGACCCGAGCCCGAGAGGCTTGATGCGCCGACTAGGCCGACGGCGACTATCCCGACGAGGACATAGAACACGGTGGAGATCATCAGGGAGAGGATTATCGCCCTCGGCACGATCCTCTTCGCGTCCTTGATCTCCTCGGCGACAACGGCCACCCTGGCGAAGCCGCCGTAGGCGAAGAAGATGTAGAAGGCGCCGTATAGCACCCCCGCATCGAGGGGCCTGAACGGCTCGAAGTTCGAGGCGTCGACGTAGAGGAGCCCGTAGGCTATGAAGAAGCCCAGGATGATGAGCTTCGCTGCGACGAGGATGTCGTTCAGCTCGGCGGAGTGCTGGATTCCGACGTAGTTGAGGCCGGTGAATAGGAGGCACGCCGTCGCCGCTATCAGGCTCGGGCTCAGCCCGGGGACCAGGGCGGCGACGTAGTTGCCTAGTCCCAGGCTCACGGCGGCGCCGCTGAAGACGTTTGAGAGGATCCACATCCAGCCGCCGAGGAAGCCGGCCGTCGGAGAGACGAGCCTGTATCCGAACTCGTAGACGCTCCCCTCGCGTGGCAGCCACGCCGTGAGCTCGGCGAAGCTGAGGGCCGTGAATATGGCAGTCACGGCCGCGAGGGCCATGGAGACGACGAGGGCCGAGCCCGCCAGGCCGGCGACTATGCCGGTGACGACGAATATGCCGGCGCCTATGATCGCGCCGACGTTGATCGCCGTGGCGTCGAGGAGGCCAAGCCTGGGCTTCAGCTCCTTCTCATCCGCCAAGACGGCTCACCTAGAACCTCGGTCGGAGCCGCCTCTAATTAAGGTAGCAATGCCCATAATCGGCCGGGTCCTGAGGTGGCATGGGCGTCTGCCCACCCTCCATCTTCATCAGGCACGAGCACCTCACGGCGAAGCCAAAGGACCCCCACGACCCCGAGTTCTGGCAGATAACCGCTGTCTGGCTCGACCTCTGCACGCGCTGCGGCAAGTGCGTCGAGGCCTGCCCCCTGAAGGCGATAAGGGTCTCCCGGTGAGTGCGCCCGGGGAGGATTGTGGTCATGGGGCGCAGGCTGCTGGTCTTCGAACTCCATCGTTTTTATTAGACCTCATAGACTTCTCATGGTAACGCGTCTAG
>CAZYUK010000128.1:0-4839 GCA_964650675.1 uncultured Candidatus Bathyarchaeia archaeon | reverse complement strand
TTGGTGTTCTTGCTGAGCCAGGCGAAGTCCTTCTCCCTGTTCCCCGCGTTGTAGACGACGAGGAACCTCTCCGGCTCCATCTTGTAGAGTATGAGGTCGTCGACTATTCCCCCTGTCGGCAGGCACATCACCGTGTACAGGCCGTTCCCCTCGTTGAGGCCGCTGAGGTCGTTGGTGACGACGTAGTCGAGGAAGTTGGCCACCTCCTTCCCCTCCGCCCAGACCCGACCCATGTGGCTCGTGTCGAACATGCCGCACGAGTTCCTAACCGCGTTGTGCTCCGGGATGACGCCCTCGTACCATACCGGCATGGCGTATCCACCGAAGTCGACCATGTTGCCGTGCTCGGCGTGGTAGGCGTACAGGTGAGTCTTCTTGAGCTCCAAACCGAATTACCGGGTATTCAGTTGGGGCATCTCAGTTAAAACTATTCTCCAGGAAGCTGCATGGTAGGCTAGAACGATCACTCTTCGTGCGGGGTCACGACGACGCCGTCCGTGGAGAACCTCAGCTCCTTCTTGCACTTCGGGCAGTGGCCCTCATACTTCTTTATGACATCCTGAGGAGACTTAAGGAGTTCACCCTCGTAGAGGACCTCACTACAGCCAGAGCAGACGATCTTCTGAGGCAAATGAACCCCCTCGATCCCAAGGAGTAGGCACCAGGGAACCTTATAAACTTCGTCTCAGGCCGCCGCTGCAAACATGCGACGCATCCGACGGGAAAAAAAATATATTGCTAGGCTGCATACCTAACACGATTCAGGGGCGAACAAGATACCATCTATAGGCGAAAGGCTGAGGAGGCTTCTCGGCGGGAAGAGAGGGAAGAGCCCGCCACAGGTTTCGGCCAACCTCGTGCTTGGAATAATCATAGTGTTCATCATCTTCGTCTCGGCGGGCGGCGTATACGACATATTGAACAACGCCCCCGCCATAACCGTCAACCAGAGCACAGGCGAGATGAGCTCGGTCGCCGACATAAACGGCCAGACGCTCACGGAGAGCATATTCAGCATGATAATGATCACCTTCATGTTCGCGGGCCTCTTCGCGGCGAAGAGGAGCATGGGCGTGGCCTACGACAGGCGGAAGGCGAACACCATACTCATGCTCGGCGTCGCCCTGATCCTATTCGGCATCTCGGGCAGCTTCTACCTCCTGCTGCTCAAGAGCGGCTGAGGGCCTCGAAAAGGTTTAGAGCCCTGGCCCGAGTAATTTCATTGTGAGCCATTTGAAGAGTATAGGTTTCATAGGGCTTGGCATCATGGGCGGGGCGATGTCCATGAACCTCCTGAGGGCGGGCTTCCCCCTCACCGTCTGGAACAGGACAGCCGAGAAGATGAGGCCCCTGCTCGAGGCCGGTGCTAAGCCGGCGAAGTCACCCAAGGAGGTCGCCAAGGGATCTGACATCGTTATAGACATGGTCACCGACTCGAAGGATGTCGAGGAGGTCCTCATCGGCGAGGAGGGCGTGATCCAAGGCGCGCGGCCTGGGACGATAGTCGTCGACATGAGCACGATTTCACCGATAGTTACCAGGGAGATCGCGGAGAGGCTGGATAAGAAGGGGATCAGGATGCTCGACGCCCCCGTCAGCGGCGGGGACATAGGGGCCAGGAACGCTACCCTGAGCATAATGGTCGGCGGCGACGCCGACGCCTACGAGGAGTGCCTCCCGGTCTTCCAGGCGATGGGGAAGACGATCACACACATAGGTGGCCACGGCGACGGCCAGGTATGCAAGGCGGTGAACCAGATCCTCGTCGGCGCCAACGTCCTGGGCGTGGCCGAGGCGCTGATGTTCGCTGTGAAGGCTGGGGTGGATGTCGACAGGGTCGTCACCGCCGTCTCTGGGGGAGCCGCAGGCAGCTGGCAGCTCGCCAACAACGGCCCCAAGATGCTGAAGGGCGACTACGCGCCGGGCTTCAAGGTGAAGGACTACATCAAGGATCTGCGGATCATCATGGAGACGGCGGCCGAGACGAAGACGCCCCTCGTCGAGACCGCAGTCGTCCAGCAGATGTTCAGGCACCTGGACGCGGAGGGGCTGCGCGACAAGGGAACTCAGGCTGTCATAGTAGCCGTCGAGAAGCTCGCCGGCAGGAAGCTGGCGAAGTAACCCCCTTGGATGAGTGGTCCCGCCCCCAGGAGTTGAACCTGGAACCCTTCGGTGTCTGCTCAAGGCCTGATTGCCCTCGCCCCTCGGGGCGGAGACTACAGCCGAGTGCTCTGCCATTGAGCTAGGGCGGGCTGGGACCCGTGAAAGGTTAGCTCGACGGAAATTTAAGCAATATGGTCAGCCGCGGCTGCCCCTCCTCTTCCCGGAGATGGCCCTCCTTATGCTCCTCCCGTAGGGCGGCGCCAGTACCCCGGCCTCGGTTATTATCCCTTTGATGTACTTCGCGGGGGTCACGTCGAACGAGGGGTTCCTCGCCGGCGTGTCCCTGGCTGATATCCTCACCCTCGTCAGTTCGCCCTCCTCGTCCTCGCCCCAGACCCAGTTGACCTCGTCGGGGCTCCTCTCCTCGATGGTGATGTCGTCGCCGGTCCGGCAGTCGGGGTCGAAGGTCATCATGGGCGCAGCGACGTAGAATGGTATCCCGTTCTCGTGGGCCAGGACGGCCTTCTCGTACGTGCCTATCTTGTTGGCGGCGTCGCCGTTTGCCGCTATCCTGTCGGCCCCCACGATGACCATGTCGATCTCCCGGCGCCTCATGTAGTGGCCCGCCGCGTTGTCGACTATGAGGGCGTAGGGTATGCCCTCCTGCTCGAGCTCCCATGCCGTCAGCTTGGCGCCCTGGCTCCTCGGCCGAGTCTCGTCGACGTAGACGAAGACACTCTTCCCCTGCTTCACTGCGAACCTGATGGGGCTCAGGGCTGTGCCGTAGTCGACGAAGGCGAGGGCGCCCGCGTTGCAGTGCGTGAGGATGCTGTAACCATCCTTGATCAGCTTGGAGCCGTTCTCCCCTATCGCTTGTGAGGCCGCGAGGTCCTCGAGCGCGATGTTGTCCGCCTCGTCCACGATCCTCTCGATCCGCCTCTCCACCCGCCCCCTCGAAGCCAACGCGAGGCACCTGTCGACGGCGTGGAACAGGCCGACGGCCGTCGGCCTAGTCGCCTTCAGCGCCTCGGCCGCCTTCACCATGCGGGCCCTGAACGATCTCGGCGGCAGCCTCTCCGCCTCGAGGGCTGCCTGAGCCATCCCGTATCCTCCGGCGACGCCTATGGCTCCGGCTCCCCTGAGCGCCATGTCCCTGATCGCCTGCGCAGTCTCCCTGTAGTTCTTGAGCGTCGCCACCTCGAACCTGTGGGGCAGGAGCCTCTGGTCGATTATCTTGACAACGCCGTCCTCGCGCCAGAGGGTCCACATCTGGAGGGCCCTGCCCCCCACCTTGACTCTCATCGGCCTTCTGGTTAACTATCGGCTCGACCGTTAAAAGATTGGGGGCTACTTCATGACCCTGCCCGTCTTCTTGTACCAGAGATAGAGGTCCATCTCGCCGAGGGGCATTCCCAGCTTGGCCGCGATCTTTCCCAACGTCTCCTCATATTCCAGGTATCTCCTCCTGGTGATCCCTTTCCGCGTATCGGTGCCGGCGAGGCCGTGCTCCATCATGTGGGCGAGGATGTGGCGGTCGACGATGGCTAGGTCGAAGTAGCCCACGTTCCTCAGGAAGTGGCTCGCCTCCTTCATCCCCAACCCCTCGATGTTTTCGACGAGCCATTCGCGTGCTACCTTCGAGGATGGCTGCCCCTGGACGATCTCCTTCAGCCTCGATGCGTAGGGGCGAGCGGCGAATATGTATCCGGCCCTCCTGTCCGCGAACCTGTGCCCCTGAGCCCTTAGGCATACTCGTACATCCTCGACGCCGCCCTTCGTCAACGCATCTCCGCAACGGAGGGCGTCGACGCACCTCTCGCCCATGGAGGCGCTTGAGTAGGCAGTGAGCAGGCAGTAGGACAGCTCCTCGAACCACTTGGCCGGGCCGGCGCGGTTGACATCCTGAAACTCCCTCATCCGCTCCTCGACGACGCACCTTACTCTAGGATCAGCCTCTAGCTTCATGACGACCTTGGCTAAAGCGTTGACGCCGTCTGCCACGTTCCCAGTTTCAGGCATCTCTCTACCCCGTTGTGAGCGGCTAGATTTAAAAGATGGCTTTGCCCGAAAATTTTCATCAAATGAGAGAATAGTCCTAAATGGTTGTCACGGACGATATGGTTATCGACAGGTTTGAAGAAGGTGGGGTTGAGGTCGGAGGAGTACGAGAACAGGATCGTTAGGGCGGTGACGATCAGGAAGATGCCTAGGACCGAGACCCCGGGCATGGTCATCGAGGAGTCGGAGGCGGGCAGGGAGATCAGCCTCCCCCTGTGGGCGGCGAGGGAGCTCGTTGAGGCGAGCCTGGCCAAGCTCGTCGACGAGGGGCTGACCGCGGATGAGTGGACCCAGATTCACTTCAGGGAGAGGCTCAACCCGACCGGGCCGATCGCGCCACTGCCGGAGGGCTTCTTCCAGAGGGCGTACACGGCCCTCTCCTCCTCGGCGAGGGAGGCGGCGAAGGACCCGGCGAGGAGGGAGCAGTTCAACAGGGTGTTGGCCCGCTACAGGGACATACTCGAGAGCAGGATAGGCAAGGTAATCCGGTTGGCATCGGCGGAGGCGCCCCAGCCACCCAAGGGGCTCCAGCCTGAGGAGTCCCAGCTCTACGAGGAGATTCAGCGGACGATATCCGATTGGCGCGCCGAGATGCGTGGGATGGGGGAGATATAGTTGACTAGACAGACGACGCCCGACGAGCAGTTGCCAGGTTCATAGAGGATTTCAGGGACGGGA
>CAZYUK010000127.1:0-4854 GCA_964650675.1 uncultured Candidatus Bathyarchaeia archaeon | reverse complement strand
CTTCATTATCGTATCTAAATCGTTAATGAAATTTCTAAAAAATAAAATCGATTTTTCTGTTTCCTCATATTTTGGGGTATAATTACTATGTGCTATTTTATTTCTTATTTCCCAAATATCATTTTCGTCGCCTTCATTTCTATTAAATGTGAAATTCAATATACTGATTTGCTTTGGACGAAAGACAATTTTTCCTTTTTCATTGAGAAAGAGTTTTTTATTATCATTATTTTTATTTTCTATTTTCCTTATTAAAATACTCATTATTTGCTCCATAGTATTACAACACCATAAAATAGTCAAGTTAAACATGCCGTTTTGAAATAAAAGTACAACTTTTTCACCCTCCTTAATTTTTTCTGAAATATCTTCGTTCTCATCATTCTTTTTTATACAATTTCTAACTTTTTCAAATATATTAAAATTTGTTAAAATACTGGAAATAAGGGCTCTTCGTTCTGAAAAAATACCGATGTAAACTAAACCAACTATGAACGATATTTCACTTATTATAAAAGTAAGTGAAAAAGGAATAATATCTCTAATTAATCTCTGGGAAACCGCTAAAACGAGGAACGATTTTGATAGTACACTGGTTAAAAATAACAATACTGAAACGTTCCAATTTATACCTTGAACAAACGAGTGCGAAGATTTACTTAATATTCCTGTCAGATAAACGAGACAACTATAGAATAGAGCGTAGACTAATAATCCTAGTAAATTACCTTGATAATGAAAGAAATATTGAAAGCATAAACCGATTAAGAGATACAAACCGCCCCAAAATAAGAATTGTTGATTATATAGTCGTTTATCCCAACCTAACTTAAGAAGATTATATAAACCATGATCCATGATAATATTATACTTTAATGAGAAGATAAATATTTTCTGTAAGGTCAAGAGATTAATTCAGCCATTAAGAAATCAATTTTTCAACAGTTGTAAGACAAGGATTCACTTCTTTAACCTATCAAAATCATATCGAGGTTCTTTCATTAGTACTAATCTTGATAAGAATATACGACATTATTTTTCCTTCTACTACTCCAATTTACACCTTTGATATACTTTTTGATTGACTCAGAGTCCCGGAGGTTGAGCCTCGTTTTAAGATATTTCACTAACTTGATCTTATCTTCTTCGGTTGATTCTTTGAGCTATCTACTCTTTAGGTAGTTTTCGTAATTCTCAAACCTAAAAGATTTATCTATGGCGCAGAGGAAGGGATTCGAACCCTTGAGGCTCAAGGCCACTAGTTTTCGAGACTAGCCCGATAACCGCTCCGGCACCTCTGCCCAGAGAGAAGCATAATGTTTAGCCTAATTAGCCTTACCCGTCGACGAGCTTCCTGACCCCACCCCACCCCTCCCTCCTCTTCGCCTCGACCACGTCGAGGGCCTCCTGGGCGGAATTGATCCTGGGCTTCGCCTCGCCGGCCTGCCTGAGGAGGTACTCGGCCGCCCTCAGGGTCCTCCTGCTCAGCTCCGAGTCTGCGAGGTCTGCGATGCTCACTATCAGGGCCTCGACGCTCTTCGGCTTCACGGGGCTCACGTCGCCGTGGTGCGAGGCCGCCACGTGGATGACGTCGACGGGGAAGCCGCGCCTGTAAAGCTCGGCGACGAGGAGCGTCAGGTGGTCCATCTGCTCCCCCAGGCGCGACGAGATGTATCCGCCGTCCTGGCTCGGCGTATAGGTGTAGCACTTCATGACGTCGTGCAGGAGGGAGCCGGCTACGACGACGTCCCTGTCCACCTTCCCACCGTAGACCTCCTCCATTAGGTCGCAGAGGGTGAGGGAGAGCTTGGTGACCGCGATCGTGTGCTGCAGGAGGCCGCCTACGTACGAGTGGTGCTGGTAGGCGCCGGCCGGGCACTCCTCGAGGGACAGAGAGGGGAAGTCGAGCTCAATGGACGGGTTCGCGATGACGTCGAGGACCTTCCTCCTCAGCCCCTTGTCCTTGATGAGGCCGGCGAGCCTCTCAATCTCAGCCCTCATGCCCTTTGACCAGCGATGAATCTAAGAAATTGCCCGCTCAGCCAACTTAAATTTATCCACTCGGCGGCTTCGGTCGGCTCACCGGGCTGGTATTAGGGCCTGCCCATCCTAGCCTCAATGGCCCTGTACGCCTGCTCAGGGTCGCTTATCCCCTGAACCATCCCCTCGAAGGGGCAGTAGATCCTGCCATCCTTGACCTTGACGGCGTCGACCTCCTCGGCGTAAAAAATCTTCACCCCGCCCCCCTCAAGCAACAGCCTCCCACCGACCGTGATGATGCCTGCGTGGACCTCCGAGGGTCGACTATAGAGCATCAGCAGCGCCGCCGCCCTGCCGACTATCTTGTCGGCCATTACGGCCCCGCTCAGGGCCTCCCTGCCGAGGCTCCTTATGGCCTCGAGGTGGGGGAGCAATCCTTTAGCCGAGCTTCTGAAGATGACGTTTCCCTCCCTGCGGATGATGAGGCTCATACCGGAGTCCTCCAGCTCTGAAAGGTAGACGTCCATGGGGTTCCCCAAGAGGATCGGCATCGCCGCTTTTCTCCCTTACGAAGGACGCATGACCTGTCAGCGAGCAGGGGCAGCAAAACTGAAATGAAATGGCATCTTCAGATTGCGGAACTCGATGAAAGCCCAGGTCACGGAGAGTACCATGGACAGGAAGTCTGCCACAGGGTAGGCCGCCCATAACCCGTTTAAGCCAAGTATGCTGGGAAATACCAAGAGGCATGGCACCAGGATGAGGAGTTGACGGGAGGAGGCCACCACTAGGGACGGAGTCGCCTTGCCTATCCCCTGGAAGAACGCGCTGAGGTTGTTCTGCACGCCTATGGCGAAGAAGCCCAAGGCGAACAGGCGGAGAGCCAGCGCCCCTCCCTCCAGGAAGTTAGGGTCTGTGCCGAATAGAGACATGATCTGACCCGGGAACAACGTAACCACCAGCCAGCACAGTAGCCCCCACAGCAAACTGAATAAACTGGCCTTAACGACGACCTCACTCACACGCTCCTTCTTCCTCGCACCGAAGTTGTACCCGACCAGCGGCAACATACCCTGACCGATACCAGTGCAGACGCCGAGGACCACGCTCTGCACCTTGAAGATGACGCCGAGCACAGCCAGAGGGATGACCCCGAAGGATGCGGCGATGTTGTTGGCTATCGCCAGGGAGATGGAGCTGGCACCTGTACGCACGGTCTGAGAGAAGCCGATGCTGTAGATCCCGGTCAGCATCTTGAGCTTCGGCACGAAGTATTTGGCCTTGAACTCGTATATCGACTTCCGCAAGCCGAAATAGAGGAGGACCGATACACCGACGGTCCGGCCTATCGTGGTTCCTAACGCAGCGCCGGCGATACCGAGAGCCGGAAAGGGCCCCAGACCGAATACCAAGATCGGGCTCCAGATGAGGTCCGTTATGCTCGAGGTGATCGAGCCGGCGCTTGCGAGAGCGGGATTTCCACCGACCCTGACAAGCTGCACGAGAACGGCCAAGAAGAAATCCACGGCGATTGAGCATGTTTCAACGAACATGTAGCTGTAGGCGAAGGGCAGGACGGAGTTATCTGCCCCGAACAGCCGCAGCAGAGTCTCCAGGTTAAGCAGACAAATAACCGTCATCAGACCGCTCACTATGAAGAAGAAGGAAATGCTGTTGCAGACGACTTTGCTCGCCTCCTCCCTCTTTCCGGCGCCGAGGTTCCTTGCGATCAGTGATGCGGCCCCGACCCCGATCGCCGAGCCTATTGCCGTGTATATATGCATCAGAGGGTGAGCGACGCTCAGTGCGGCCACTGGTTCAGGGCCGAGACGGCCACACCAAATGGCGTCGAACAGGTTATAGAATGCGGACGTCTCCGCGGCGAGTATGGCCGGCCCGGAGAAGCGGATCAGCAGCCTCGATATGGGGTCCCGCCCCATCACCTCGGTTCTGTCATCGCCGGTGGCCTTGGTATCGCTGGTCATTCACGGAAGCCCTTTCCTAATCGCTGCTCGGGACTTTTCTCTATGCTATTTCCTTATCTCTTATATCATTATCGTTCAGAACATGCATCTACCAGTCTCTAAAAATACTAGGACACCTTCAAGGTCGTGTTCGAGGAGCCGCAGGAGATTGGATGAGCGTGAACCGTATTATAAATAGGTACTCCTCGCGCGCCTCGATGAGGCGCCTGACGAGACGATCTGCTTCCCCAGCCTCTCCAAGGCACCGCCTGATCTCCCCGGCAACGTCTCTCCTGAGCTCGATGGTCTCCGTCCCGTGTTCGCCCGTGAACTCGACGGAGACGCCCTCGCCCTCAGATGCCTCCAAGTTCATCTTCCCCATCGTGCATCCTGTCGCCACCTGTATGCCGTCCAGCACGCAGGAGTCAGGCGGCGAGAGCCTCAGTCGCGCCCAGCACCGCAGATCGAGCCACCCGGAGGCGTCGAGGTCCCTCAGCGCCCTCAGCCCCATTCTGAGGCCGATGACGAGGAAGGGGCCTCCGTGGCCGTGAAACTCGCCACCCCTCAGCATGAGCTCCTCGGAGAGCTCACGCGTCTTCGCAGGCCTGGAACCCATCACATTCACCTGGAGTTTCCTGAGATTTCGCTCATCTCAAGTCAACTGAACAATTATAAAGGGTTATCATTCAAGACCGGAGAACCACCACCCCTTGAACCGAGGCGTTCTTCGGCGCATCACAGCAACCTAAATTAAGGCGTCAACCGAATAGCCCAGCCATGCACGAGTGGGCCCTCGCCGAGGGGATAATCTCGACGGCGAGGAGGGTCGCCGAGGAGCAGGGGCTGACCGAGATCACAGAGGTCAAGGTCATGATCGGCGAGCTGCAGCAGGTCGAACACGAGATAATAG
>CAZYUK010000126.1:0-4893 GCA_964650675.1 uncultured Candidatus Bathyarchaeia archaeon | reverse complement strand
ACCATGGTAGGCGCCGGGATAGCAGCCCTTCTATGCCTCCTCTACGCCTCCAGAGTATCGCCACCACAAAACAAAGCTTAGCCACAGTCAATTAGTCGGCAGTATCCATCGGCGCAAGCCTCGAATCCATCAACATCGCGCGCACGGGGTTTCGGCGAAGACATAGCCAGATCGGTTGAGGTGGATGGCGACCACGTCTATGTCACAGGGATAACCTACGGAGTCGGTGAGGGAGGTCAGGTATTCCTCCTAGCCTACACGTCGCCGAATCCCTCCCCAGAAACAGGACTGGTCATTAAATTATCTTCCCTAGGAGTAGGCATCGCCCTCCTCATAGTCGTGGCCTATGAAAGCATCAGGCGCATAACCATGGGTAAAGCTTCCTGATGAGAGGGGCGTCAAATAACTTTACAAATAGCCTGACCAACTTTATATCGAGCATCCGCTTCGGTGAGAGATGTCTTGAATCTAGTCGTCGTCGGCATGGGCTATGTCGGTATACCGGTAGCGGCTCTATTCGCGGATCAGCCCGGCTTCTGCGTTACCGGTATCCAGAGGCGATCGCCGCACTCCGCTTGGAAGATCGACTGCCTCAATGAGGGGAAATCCCCTATTGGGGGAGACGAGCCCGGCTTAGGTGAGCTCATTTCGAGGGTCGTCAAGAAGGGAACGTTCAGGGTGACGGACGACACCGAAGCCTACAGGAACGCCGACGCGATCATCATCGCCGTCCAAACTCCCGTGGACCGGAACCATAAACCCCAGTACGAGTCCCTTAAGCGGGTCAGCGAGGAGATCGGCGTGAAGATGAGGAGGGGTGTGCTCATCAGCCTCGAGTCCACCATGGCCCCAGGCACAACAGACAACGTCGTGAAGCCGATCCTCGAGGGGCGCTCGGGCCTCAGAGCCGGCGTCGACTTCAACCTCGTCTGCAGCCCTGAACGGGTCATGGTCGGCCGGCTCATCCATAACCTCACGAAGCTGGATCGCGCTGTTGGCGGGGTGACGCCTGGCTGCATGAGGCGCGGCGTCGAGCTTTACAGGCACATAGTCCAGGGGAAAATCCATCCTACGGATGCCATCACAGCGGAGGTAGCCAAGTTGACCGAGAACACCTACAGGGACGTCAACATCGCCTTCGCCAACGAGGTCGCCCTCATCTGCGAGTCACTCGGGGTTAACGTCCACGACGTGAGAAAGCTCGTAAACAACCTGCCCAACGACCCCTCAACGCCCCACGCCAACCCCTACAGAAACATGCACATCCCAGGCGCTGGCGTCGGGGGCCACTGCCTCCCCAAGGATCCATGGTTGCTAAAATACGGGATGGACACGTACGGTGCCTTCAGGTTTAAACCAACAATCATAGTCGAGAGCAGGAAAGTTAACGACGGAATGCCCCGGCACATGAGAGAACTCACCTTAGAGGCCCTAGCGGAACGAGGAACGAGCCTCAAGGAGGCACGAATCGTGATGCTCGGCTTCGCTTTCTTGGAGAACAGCGACGACCCACGCAACACGCCGGCAGAGCCACTTTACAATTATCTGAAAGGCGAATGCGATGAGATCATCGTACACGACCCCTACATCAGGGAACACGAGGGGATCAGCCTCACCAGCAACCTTGACGAGGCTGTCAGGGGAAAGGATTGCCTCATATTGGTCACCCGCCACAGAGAGTACCTCAGCCTAGACATTGACCGACTGAAGCGGATGATGCGGACACCGATAATTATAGACGGCAGAAACGCCTTCGACAGGGAGGAGTGCCTCAGGCGGGGCTTCACATTCAGAGGCATCGGAGTCCCGAGGAAATAATCGAACCGGAACAAGCACCATGAGGTGCTAGCTGCGCGCTCTTCAGCGGTCTTGTCTCATCCTCTAAGGAGACTAAATCTTCAGGCTCTGTCTGAGGGACTCGAGCTCGTTCTCGCCGAAATCCATCAGCAGCTCGCCCTTCTTGAAGGTCCAGCGTGGGAAGAAGCGGAGGACATCCATACCTAGGAGGCTGAAGACCATCTGCTGAGGTAGAGGCACGTAGTCTGAGCCCGGTGGCAGGAGGGGCAGCTGGCTCAGCGGGATCTTGATGAGCGCCTTCTTGTTCTCGAGTATGCCGCCCACGACGGGGAGGTCGACCTCGACGTTCCTGAGCAGCTTCAGCGTCACCGGGCCGTTTGCCGTCACGATAGTCTTAGTCACTGTGGGCAGGCTAGCGTGATCTACACCAAGCCTGACAACGTCATCAGGCAGGAGACACGTCTGCGACGAGCCCGTATCCACGAGGAAGGTTATTGGTTGAAAGTCTCGTCGCGGCGCATACCTTATCAGCCCCTCAATCCTCGCCTGGTTGATGCTATCCAGCTTCGCGACCAAGAGCAAAAAAGGTACACCCCTTTTCTATAATAATTCCCTCAACTAATCTATTAAATCCATACGTGGCGTGGAGGGCGGATCGCCGAGTAATTTAAAATATGTAAAATCGCCTCGAAGGAGGCACATTTAAGGAGAGGTACAGCCCTATCTTCGCTCGTAGACCACTTCGCCGCCGACGATCGTCATCACGGCCTTCGCCTCGACGATCTCACCGGTGTCGATCGTCAGGATGTCCCTATCCAGAACAACCATGTCAGCCAGCTTCCCCGCCTCAAGAGAGCCCTTCTCCCCCTCCGCCCCCTCCAGATAAGCACCGTTGATCGTGTACACCTTTATCGCATCCATGACCGAGATCGCCTCCTCCCCGCAGAGGATTGCCCCTCCCATGGTCCCCCGCGTCACACAGCCGTAGATCCCGGTTATCGCCCAGTTCCTGCCGAAGCCGTCGCTGTTCCCCCCGGCCATTATGCCGTGCTCTGCGAGGCTCCGCATGGGATAGTATCCCCTCATCCTATCCTCGCCCAGCGCCTTAAGGTGGCTGTCACCTATCGGGTAGCAGAAGCCGATGGAGGCCGAGACGGCCACCCCTAGGCTCTTCATCCTCTTGAGCTGCTTCTCCTCGGCGTAGCCGACGTGCTCAATCCTGTGCCTGTGGTCCTCCCAGGGCCTCCCCTTCAGCGCCTCCTCGACCGCGTCGAGGGCCATGTCGATCGCCCTGTCCCCGATGGCGTGTATGCAAACCCTCAGCTTCGCCTCGTGGCACCTGACGGTCTCCTCAGTCAACTCACGCTGAGTCACCCTGACGATCCCCACGTTGCTAGGCTCATCTTCGTACGGTTTGTAGAGGGCGGCTGTCTTCGAGCCCATCGCCCCGTCTACCCCAAGCTTCACGCCGATGACTCTGAGCCTGTCACCCCACCCGAAGCCTGTGCGGAGCCCCTGCCTCGAAAGGTCGCTCGTGGCGTAACCCTCGTACGGCGCCATACCGTCGAGCATGAGGCCGACGCGCATCCTGAGCCTCCCGTGTTTAAGAAGCTCTTGGTAGGCCAAAGCCTCAGGCGCCTTGATATGGGCCTCGTGGACGGTCGTCAGTCCCCAGCTTAGGAGCTCCTCCTCAACCTTTGGCCAGTTCCGCGCCATTATCTCCACGGACTCCGTAGGACCTGGCACCGGAATCTTGGAGCGGACCATGTTCATCGCCGCCAACTCGTCGAGCCTGCCGGTAGGCTCACCGTCAGGCCCCTTCTCTATCCTGCCCCCCGACGGCTGCGGCGTGTCGCGGCCTATCCCTGCGATCTTCAGAGCCAAGCTGTTGGCCACGGCGTTATGCCCCCCAGCCCTCCCCAGGTAGATGGGGTGGTCTAGGGAGGCTTTGTCAAGTTCACGCCACGTCGGGAAACACTTTTCCTGAAGCTTGGAATCGTCGAACCAGTAGCCTATTACCCACTCGCCGGCCGGCTTCTCGGCCGCCTTGGCCCTCAACGCCTCGATGACATCTCCTATTTTCCCCATGGGCGGCGAGCCGCAGTTCACCCAGTCTGCCTGCATTCCGTTCCTGATGCAGTGCTCATGGCTGTCGATGAAGCCTGGAAGCACAAGCCTGCCGCCGATGTCGAGGACCCTCGTCCTCCTCCCCCTTAGCCCCATGATCTCCGAAGCCTTCCCAACCTTCAGGATCCTCCCGCCCTTTACAGCCACAGCCTCGGCGAGGGTGTCATGGGCGTCGGCTGTGTACACCTTGCAGTTTGTGACGATGAGGTCGGCGCAGAGATCCTCGGCAACGTCCTTTCTTGACAAAGAAACGCCGAATGAATGTTGACTGCTCCGGATTTAAAATACTCTGATGAGGGGCCCATTAAGGGAGTAAAATTTCATCGAAGGGCCAGATGGGCCTCGGTATGTTCTTGTAGTTGAACCACCCGAGGTTTGGGCTCGTGAGGCCCGGCGCGTCCACCTCGATGACCTTCCTGCTGAAGGGCTCATAGGCCGCCCTGAAGTGGCCCCTGCTCTTCAGGACCAGAATCTTCTTGTCCCTGGGCTCTATGCCGTTCCTCCTGTAGATCTCAGGGTCGTTTGGGGCGTGGCTCTTCTCCGTGAGTATCACCTCTATGCCGTCGACGTCGATGACGGCGGTTCGCCCGACGTCAGCCGGCAGTCCCACAGCCCCGGCCTTGTGGACGAACTTGCCGTCGGTTATCGTGCGGATCTTCCCCGTGACTCTGATGGGCTTGCCGTGGAAGCTGTCGGTCTTCGCCCCTATCTCCATGGTTACGGTGCCCTTGACCCCCGCCTGAATCGACCTCTCCACGGCCTCGGGGTCCTTGATGCACGCTATGCCCACGTTCTTGGCCCCCCTCCTGATGAGCTCCCTGAGTATCTCCGTGCCGTCGCCGGGAGCTCCGCCGCCGGGGTTGTCGGCCACATCCGCGAGGATTATCGGCCCCGCCGGAGCCTTGATGGCCTCGTCCACGGCCTCCTTTATCGGGGTGAGGGGCTTCAGGAACTCCCCGCGCCTGGCCC
>CAZYUK010000125.1:0-4904 GCA_964650675.1 uncultured Candidatus Bathyarchaeia archaeon | reverse complement strand
CCCTGAGGACGTTGCCCTCGCGTGTCCTCCTCCTCAGGATCATTATGCCGTCCACTATGAACTCCTCCAGGCTGAGGCCGATCGTCTCCCTCCCTGAGGGCATCTCGGCGACGAGCAGCGTGGTGCACCCAATGTTCCTGACGAGCTTGCTGAGGATGTGCAGCGATACGCGGGCGTCTATCGCCTCAGGGTAGGCTTGGACCAGCGCGCTGTAGGAGTCTATGACTAGCCTCTCGGCGCCTCCCTCCTCTATCCTCTCGAGGATTATCTACATCAGGTTGTCTACGCCGGCCTCCTTGACGGTTAGCAGGTCGAGGATATCCACGTGGTCGCTGACTGGTGTGGTGGTCACGTCCTTTCCCACCCTCCTCATGTACTCAAGGAAGGACTCCCTTCCCTCTGAGAATGAGACGTACAGTCCGTTCTCCCCGAGCTCCGCGCCGTGGTGGAGGAACTCGCCTGATAGCAGCGTCTTCCCGGTCCCCGGGTTCCCGGCGACGAGCGTCATGCTGCCTGCCGGGAGGCCACCCTGCAGGTTCTCGTCTAGGCTCCCGACGCCCGTGGGCACCCTATGGTTGAGCGTCATCCCCCTTCATCCCGCGGTCCGACCTTAGCCTCGAGCGGAGGCCTCTGAGGAAGGCGTACTTGAGCTGCTCGACGGCCGCCCCCACGAGGGGCTGCATGTTGCGCCTGAACAGGTCGACGTCGAAGGAGGAGTCTCTGGCATGGGGGTCCCTGATCCTGAGGAGGAGCATCCTCGCGCCGGCCGCGCCGAAGAAGCTTGACAGCGACTCCTCGATGGCCTCGTCCAGGGAAGAGGCCATGTCGGGGTTCGAGAGTATTATGTGATCGTACCCGGAGAGGGCCTCGACGAAGAAGCCCTCCTCCGCGGCCGCGAGTTCATATCTGTTGTAGGCCTCTATCGTTATCCGGCCTCCGGCCTGGTTCAGGCTCAGCTTGATCCTCCTTATGCCGCCTTTCGATGCGTCCGTAGGCGGTTTCTGGGTTGGCGGTGCCTGTGCGGCGGGGCTGTTCCTGAGCGCGTTTATCTCGTGGGGCTTGTCGTAGATGAGTGCGACCCTGGTTGATACCCTGATCGTCCTCAGGTGCTCTATCAGGTTGTATTCTCTGACCTCCTTCAGGGACATCCGGGCCGCCTCAGAGCTGTAGGCTCTTCAGCAGCGCCTTCTTCTTGCTGTCCACGAGGAGGAGTGAGACGAGCTGCAGGAGTGTGATGTCGTCTGAGAAGATCGCTGACTCGAATGGTGCCTCGTTTATCTGGGGCGCTATCTTGGCCAAGAGGAAGCGCTTGTGGTCTGAGTTTATGAATAGGAGCGGCGTGTCGACGTCGACCTGCTTCACCTGGAAGATGTACGATAGTTCGCGTACCAGCGGGTTGTGCTTGGGGTCGAGGGGGCTGTAGAGTTTGACCTCTACCCCCTCCTCCTGGACCTCGTCGAGGAGCCTGTGGGCGGAGTTGAAGAGGACGCCTAGTCCGTCCTCGCTGGTGAAGATGATGAGCTCCTCCTCAGACTGCCTGATGATCTCGCTGCACTTCCCCTTGATCTCGTCGTTCTCGTTGAGGTACCAGATGAGCTTCTTCTGTGGCCCGGTCTCCTCCTTGTTCTTCTCGTGTGTCTTGATGAGGGTCTGGACGACTGTTTCGAAGTCCATCGCCTTCTTCTTGGTCAGGTTCAGGATGGTGTTGAAGGCCTCGTTTAGATTGGAGGGGGCGAACTGCTTGGGTGATCCGGGTATCTCTACGACCAGACCGTAGTCTATGAGCTTCTTCAGGGTGCCGTAGACCTTTGTCCTTGGGACGTCGCAGTGGAGGCTGAGCTTCCTGGCGCCGGCGTTGCCGAGGCTGAGGAGGCTTAGGTAGACCTTGGATTCGTACTCTGAGAGGCCCGTGTACTCGACTATCTTGGGCCATATTGATCTTATGTCGCCGAGGTTTGATTCCGACTTTGCCTTGAGACTCGACCGCTTTGGCTCTTTCGTGGAAGTTTCCGTCAAAATAGGTCGTTCCCATGGGAATTTGGGGTAGTTTCTACTTCTATTTGATGTCCCCTTGGTGTGTTGAATGTCGGTGACAGTTTCTTCCTTGTCACTGTCGGAGTTGTTGCTCGTGCAATTCACCCCGTGCATTAATGGGGGACGAGCAGGCTTTTGCGGATAAGGAAATAAGGTATCGAATACTGTGATACTACGAAATCGAATAAAGAAATATGAATGGATTAGGAGAAAAAGGTGGAATTCGGTCTATTTCAGGCCCTTTACGATGACCCCCATGGCAGCTGCAAGGCCTGCCCCGGGCTCCTTGAGATAACCGACCTCGGTAAGGGCCATCTCCATCGCCGCGAGCGTCGCGACCACATCATTCGTGGTGTCGCTACCCATATGGCCTATCCTCACCGTCTTGCCGGCGATCTTACCCAAGCCGCCGGCGATGATGATGCTATGCTTCTTCAGCATGATGTTCCTCATGTCCGCGTCGTTTACTCCCTCAGGCACCTTCGGGACGCTCAGCGTATGGGCGAGGCTAGCCTTATCAGGGAACGAGTCCATCCCCATCCCCCTGATGCCGGCCTGGAAGGCGTCTGAGAACAGCTTGTGCCTCCTCCACCGAGCCTCTAGGCCCTCCTCGTCTATGATCTTCAGCGCCTCGAGCATCCCCAAGACCATGCCCGTCGCGGGGGTCGCGAAGTATCCTCGCGGGTTATCCATTATCGGCTTCCACTTCTTCAGATTCGTGTAGTAGTCGTGGATAGGCGTCTTCCTAGCCTCGATGGCCTTCCAGGTCTTCTCGTTGAGGCAGAAGAGGGTCATGCCGGGCGGGGCGCCGATTGCCTTCTGGCTGCCCGTGAGGCAGAGGTCGATGCTCCACTCATCCATCTTCATCGGCATGCCGCCCACGCCGCAGACGCTGTCCACGATCAGGAGGGTCTCGGTCTGCTTGGTGAGCCGCCCTATTTTATCCACCGGGTTGGCTATGCCTGTGGATGTGTCGACGTGCTCGACGGTGATAGCCTTGTACTTACCGGTGTTCAGCCTCTCCTCGATGAGCTTCAGGTCGACGCCCCTCCCCCAGTCGAAGGTTAGACGATCCGCCTCCCCTCCATGGGCGGGAACTATCTCAGCCCACTTCTCACCGAAGAATCCGTTCTCGACGCAGAGGACCCTATCCCCCTTCTCGACGAGGTTAGAGGCGGCGGCCTCCATGCCAAGCGTGCCGCTGCCCGCAAGCATGAACGGCGTCCCCTCGGTAATGAAGAGCTTCTTCTGAAGCCGGAGCGCCTCGGCGAAGCCCTCGACGAACTCGCCGCTCGTGTGGCTGAGTATCGGCTTAGACAACGCCCTTAGGACCCGTGGCGATACTATAGTGGGTCCAGGGATCATCAGAAGCTCGCGTTCGTTGCTCAAACCATGCACCTGAGAAGAAGACTCGCGGAGACAATTAACGTTTTTCGCAGGCCATCGAACGGCTACCGATCAGACTCGTGCTCCTTGTAATAGCCCTCAGCCCATACTATGAGCTTCCTCGCCTCATCGATGTCCTCCCACTTCAGGACTTCTGTAGTCTTCCCCTCCGCCTGCTTATACGTGTTGAAGAAGTAGGTGAGCTCGTCCACCGCCGACTGCGGTATATCGGCTAGGCTCTTGATGTGCTTGTAGAAGGGATCGGTCGTTGAGACTGTGATGACCTTATCGTCGATGGCGTCCTCGTCCCTCATCTTGATGTTGGCTACGGGCCTCGCTACCGTGAAGCAGCCGGTGAATGTGGGCTCATTTATCAGCAGAACCGCGTCGAGGGGGTCGCCGTCGTCGTCGAGTGTGTGAGGGATGAACCCGTAGTCGCATGGGAAGTAGGTATATAACACCCTGTTGAGCTTGAAGATGCCCTTCCTGGCGTCGTACTCGTACTTGTTCCTGCTCCCGCGGGTTATCTCCGTTACGACGTAAACCTCCCGCGGCGAGTCCGGACCCGAAGGAAAGTCGCTCCAGTAGTTGAACATAGTCTACATCAATCTAACCGATTATCCGGAATTTAGAGCTTACCAGTTCAGCCCTTCGAATGCTCCAGAACCTCATCCCAGAGCCTCAGCGTCTCGAGTGCCTCTTCCCTCTCGAGGACCTGGATGACGAAGCCTGTGTGCACGAGGACGTACGTGCCCGGCTTCACCGTTCCCTGCTCCATCAGGTCGATGACCGCCTCGCGCTTCACCCCGCCGAAGTCCACCATGGCCGTCCTTCCCTGAACCGACTCCACCAGGCCGGGTATCGCGAGGCACATATCACCCTTCATCGAACGCCGGCACTTATAATCCTATTTTATCACCCATTCCGGGGAAAGCTTTAATCCCCGTTGCCTCGCCTCGTATCTGTTCACCGAAGGCGCGCGTATAATGGATCGAAAGAAACAGGCGATCTTCCTAGGCATATTCGGCGCGACCTTCATGTCGACCTTCGGCGACTCCCTGCCCCAGCCATTCGCCCCACTCTTCCTCGCCTCATTGGGGATTACGCCGTCGGTCATCGGCCTCGTCTATAATATCAGGAACATCGTCCAGGCGTTCCTGAGGCCCCTCGCCGGTTCTCTCAGCGACATAGTGGGGAGGAGGAAGCTCATGTTCGTGGGGCTTGCCCTGCTCACGATGGTGCCTCTGATATACTCGGTCTCAAGGGACACATGGCTGCCCCTCGTTGGGATGACCATGAGTGGAATAGGGCTATCCATCTACTATCCGCCTTCCGAGGCGTACGCGACGAGCCTCTACCCCCCGGAGAAGACGGGGGAGGCCGTAGGCCGTTATCATATGAGCTGGGCGATTAGCGCCATAATCGGCCCCTCTGTCGGCGGCTTCCTCACCATAATTTTCCCGGAGTACCGTCCCATATATGTC
>CAZYUK010000124.1:0-4934 GCA_964650675.1 uncultured Candidatus Bathyarchaeia archaeon | reverse complement strand
CACATCTTCCATGAAACATTAGACAAGCTCTAGCGCGCGTCGAAAGTCACCCTTTGACATAAGTTAATCGGGGGTGTGCCTACACTATTTTTAAAAAAAATAAATATCCTAAACCGCAATTATCATCCATGAACATCGAAGTAAAGAAGGTTAAACTTACGGAGGCTAAGCTCCCCCTCCTACTCATCGCATTAACCGAAGAGGCGAAGGAGAAGGAAGCCCACCTCAAACTGACCGGGGCTCTGAAGAAGATGGCTAAAGGAGTCATCGAGATAGGAGACTTCAAGGCAACCAAAGGAGAATCCACCCTCCTATACAGCAACGGCAAGATCCCATCTGAGAGGATCATGCTCCTCGGCCTAGGAAAACAAGGCGAGATCAACCAAGAAATGCTTAGGGCAACCCTAGGGGAAGCATCTAGGAGGATCAGAGACCTCGGAGTAGAGAAACTCGGAGTGAGCCTATCCCACTTAACCCAAGGTAAATTAACTGAGGAGGCAGCCGCCGAGATTGCCGCCGAGGCCTTCATCATGGGAAGCTTCAGCGACCCCTTCCACAAGACAAAGGACCTAGACAAGTTCAAGGCGATCAAGGAGCTCCACCTCATAACACAGAAGGACACGGAAGGCATAGCCAGAGTAGCCGAGCAGGGCCTCATCATCGCGGAGGCAGTGAACCTCTGCAGGCGACTAGCTTGGGGACCCCCAAATCACATCACGCCAACCAGGCTCGCAGAGGAGGCGAAAAACCTCGAGGCCTTAAAAGTTAAGACAACGGTCTACGACAGAGACCAGGCCAAGAAGATGGGCCTACACAGCTTCCTCGCAGTCGCGAAGGGCACAACAGAGGCTCCCAAATTCATAGTGATGGAGTACGGCGACCCCAAACATCCCACAGTCGCACTAATAGGCAAAGCCATCACTTTTGACTCGGGCGGAATAAGCCTCAAGCCAGGTGAGAACATGTACACCATGAAAGCCGACATGACCGGTGGAGCCGTAGTAATCGCCTCAACGAAGGCAGTCGCCCAACTCAAGCTACCACTGCACGTCGTGGGCGTGGTCCCAGCAACAGACAATATGCCGGACGGAGGCGCTTACCACCCAGGCGACGTCGTCGACACCTACAGCGGCCTAACCGTTGAGGTGATCAGCACCGACGCCGAGGGCAGGATGATCCTCAACGACGCTCTAAGCTACGCGGCGAAGAACTACAAGCCAACGGCCATGCTCGACTTCGCTACACTAACTGGCGCCATGGAGATCGCACTTGGAGAGCATGCCATGGGGTACTTCGCTAACGACGACTCAGTCGCCGAGAGGATCGAGGAAGCCTCCAAGACCAGCGGAGAGCGGGTCTGGAGGATGCCCCTCTGGGACGTCTACGACGAGCAACTGAAGAGTGATGTCGCCGACTGGAAGCATACAGGCGGACGCCCCGGCGGAGCCATCACAGCGGCCAGATTCCTCAGCAAGTTTGTGATGGATGCCCCATGGGCCCACTTCGACATCGCGGGGCAGGACGAGCAGACGAGTGACAAGGGCTACAACCCGAAGGGAAGCAGGGGGCCAGCCATCAGACTAATCATCGACTTACTGAGGTACTGGAGATAAAACAGGGTGCCCACCGCGCGCTCGTCATCAATAGCTCCGACATGATGGCTCCGATGCCCCTCATCATTCCGTACACGCGACATGCGCGGCTAGGATCGTTAAGAAACTCTATACCCTCATCCGCCTATTGGAGACCATGAGGCTTGAATACTCTAACCCGTTCACCGCTCCAGGCGTGTGGCTGAAGGGGAACCTTCACACTCACACGACCGAATCGGATGGTGTAAGGACCCCTCAGGAGGCTGTTGATCTTTACAGGCATCATGGTTACGACTTCCTCGGCATCACCGACCACGGAGTCCTCGTGGACGTGACTAAGCTCGACAACCGTGGTATGGTCATGATCCCCAGCCAAGAGATAAGTGTGGGGAATAGCCAGGCAGGAACGCCTTTCCATATAGTTGCCGCTGACATCAGGGAGTCCCTTACATTACATGACTTCGACCCTACTCAGGACCCCCAAAAGGCCATAGATTTAACCAATGAGCAGGGGGGCTTTGCCATAATTGCCCACCCCTACTGGTCGGGTCTACACACCAAGGATCTGCTCCGACTCAACGGCTACCTCGGGGTCGAGATCTACAACACTTACTGCGACATCTTCAGGGGCATCGGTTTCTCTAATTCGCATATCGATGCTTTGCTCGCGGCTGGTAGGCGTCCTCTCATTTTCGCGACCGACGATCACCACGGTGTGGCTGAACCGATGAAGCCAAGCGACGCCTGTAGGGCATGGATTATGGTGAAAGCCAGAGACAAGTCTCTTCGATCGATTGTAGACGCGATCAGGAGGGGCTTATTCTACTCGAGTAACGGCCCAACACTCAATAACATTGAGATCACATCCGAGGGTATCCACGTGGAGGCTAGCCCTGTAAGGCACATCACTTTTATATCAACCCCTAGCATGGGCTCTAGATTTACCGCCAAAGAGAAACACATCACTGAGTACACCTACGCATATCATAGTGGAGAGACCTACGTCAGGGTCGAGGCCACCGACGAAGAGGGCAGAGTGGCGTGGTCAAATGCATTGCATGTGAATTATCTATCTTCTTAGAAGTGAGCTTCCTAATTCACTGAGGCAAATTGCTCGACCCCTAAGGATCGGGTAATGATTGCCTCCCCAACAGGCGTTGATTTGGCTCGTTTCAAGCTTATCTCTAATCCTCTTTCTAGGATGTTGAGCGCCGCGTTAACGTCACGTGCGTGATGACCCGACGTGCGCGCCTCGGCATAACGGCCACCACTAAAATCGCGGACTACTTTGAGGAGAACTATTTCGCCCACGGCCACACATACGAGGCGCACCCCCTTGCCATGGCGCCGGTTGTCCCTGCGATAAACGAGCACAAGCGCCTCAATCTCTTTGAGAACACTAGAAAGCTTGGCGCCCACATGGGAAAGAGGCTAAACGAGCTCAAGGATCGGCACCCCTCGATCGGAGATGTGAGGGGCATAGGCCTATTCTGGGCGGTCGAGATCGTGAAGAACAGGAAAACAAAGGAACCCTTCAACACGCGGATTGACAAGGTCAGTGGCGTCCCACTAATGGTGGATAAGGTCGCCGCGGAGATGGGTAGGAGCGGCGTCATCTGCAACACCTGGATCAGCCACTTCGTGATAGCTCCGCCGTTGATCGTGACTAAGGAGCAGGTTGATGTCGGCATCAATGCAATGGACGAGGGGCTGAAGCTAGCGGACAAGGAGGTGGAGGCGTAGACGCCTCACCCAGTCCGAGCATGAAACTCGTTTAAAATATATGAATGTTCACCGTTTACGATGTGGGTTCAAGAAAGCCCACGACTTTAGTCGTGGGATGAATTGAGGCATTTATGTGTCCGCCTCCTCTATCTCCCCCACGTAGGGATGGGATAGCCCGAATACACGCCTCTGGAGATCGTGACCTCCGTAACCCGTCTTCCCGAACGCTTCTGATGGAAAAGCCCACGAGGGGGCTCGTGGCTTGGGGTGAGTGGGGATCGAGTCTGGTCGATGAATCAGGAAGCCCGCCTCCTAAGAGGTGGGTAGTTCATCCTCCCCAATAGTTACTTCAATTTTTTTAGGCAATATCATTTCAATTCGTAATTTTTTTCTAAAGTTAATGTATAATAGCACGCGCATCCAAAATTGGGATCACGCTGTATTAATTAAAGTAATTGAATAAGATAGTTCAGAAGGTAAGTTTAGTATACATGCGTTAACGATATCGACGGCGCATGTATAATTTATTTTTAAAGACCGTAATTACGCAATTTATATTAGGTACGTAATTACGACCCTTATTCGCTGAAGAACGCTCTCGACATCGCATAGTTCTGCCCAGTGTGCACGATCAGCGCACGCGCGTCCTCTTCGATCAGCTCATGAACATAAGGAGTGTAATTACATAACTTATACAAAGGGCGCTCGAGCTATTGATACGTGACTAACACGTATGTTTTTATACGAGAATAACACGTATATCTTCGGGTTAGTGGATGGACGGCAAACCCATCAAGCTGACGATGCACGCCGTAGAACGCGGCTTAACCCACAGCCTCGACCAGGATGACATAATCCGCATCGTAAGAGAGGGTGTTAAGGCGCCGGAGGGTAAATCTAAATGCCGCTACATCCTCAAAACCCGGAAGGAAACCCTCGTCGCAGTATGCGACGAAGACGATGAGCGAGTGATCGTGATCACGGTCACGAAGGGAGGCGCATAGAGAGATGAAGTGCTACAAGGATGAAGGCGAGATGGTGCCCGTGGTGATCGACTACGAGTATCATGGAATCATCGTGAAGGGCGTGAAGGCGCTCAAATGCCCGGTATGCGGAGAGGAGGTGATCGACGTAGAGGAGTACGGCAAGATCAAGCGCCGCATCGAGTCCATGATCAAGCCCCTCAGGCTCCGACGCAAGATCAGCAGCGCGGGGAACCGCCCAGCCGTCTACCTTCCCGACGACGTGGTGAACGCCGTGAAGGTGGAGATAGGCGACGACGTGGAGATATACGTTGAGGGGAACCGCATAATAATAGAGCCGGTATCCTCAGAATGACGGTTCCCTGAAGCCCTCTAAGCTTTTCACAGGTCTCTAATGGCTTCGTCAAACACCCTATCTTGGCACGACTCCTGAAGGCTTCTAAAGAGGGGAAAGCGCAACCTTCGGAATCCCCGCCACGTCAACTATCACACGCACACCAATTCCTCTCATGGCTCGCGCACGCGAATCAACTCGTCCTCAACGACCTGGAACCCTACAACCGCGGAACCGTGGAAGACGCCGCCACCATAACCAACAGCGTCGGGATAGGAGAGGGAACCATAATCCACCGCC
>CAZYUK010000123.1:0-4947 GCA_964650675.1 uncultured Candidatus Bathyarchaeia archaeon | reverse complement strand
TTCGCAGAACCAGCGGGATGGGCCTCGACAGCGCCTCTGTTGGCTTAGGCTGATGGAGAACGCCAGCATCCCCCCGGTGACACCGCTCGGGCACTTCCATTTTATAGGAAACCTACATCCCGGAAGACAGTTTAATAGATCCCCGGCATACGAATAACTGGCAACGCCTCGACGAACAGGCGGGCTTCGAGCGGGTCGAGAGCTGGGTGAGTGAGATGGCCATTCAGGATGAGGTCAGGACGCATACCGCCCTTCACGTGCTCAAGGGCGCCGTGCAGAAGGTTCTGGGGGCGAAGATGACCGCCGGCACCTATGTCATGGGGACGCATGGCGGCCTCACGGTTCAGTACGGCAGGAAGCCGACGCAGGAGGAGGTGGCGGTGATCGAGGAGGCGGCGAACCGGAAGATCGTCGAGGACGCCCCGGTGGAGGTCCTCGAGATGGGTAGGCGGGAGGCTGAGACGATGTGGGGGGAGGCGATATACGACCTTTTCCCGCTGCCGCCGACGGTCACGGAGCTTGAGGTGTTCCGCCTGCCAGACTGGAATGTGAACGCCTGCAACAAGCGGCACACGTCGAGGACCGGCGAGATCGGGAGGATAAAGATCTCAAAGGTGAGGTTCCGCGCCCAGAAGGGGCTGCTTGAACTCGCCTTCGACCTGGATGAGCCTAAGCCCTTAGGCTCGCTCTAGCCCCTTTACCTGGCCTTGCCCTTGGCCCTCTTCGGCCTGAGGTTCCTGCTGTGACACTTCCTGCACTTCGTGGCGTTCTTCGGGTTCGAGGCGCCGCATGTCCTGCAGATGGTCTTATCGATCCTGTACCTCCTGGCCAGCTCGATCTTGAAGGGATCCCTGAGAGACATAGACACGCACCTTCGTTCCTAGAGGCTCTGAACCTAATGGATTCCGAGTATTTTATCTTTTCTAATCCCGATGCGGCGACTATCTAAGGCTCAACGCGACCGTCAGGTAGCCGATGAGGTAGAGGAGGAGGTAGAGCATGATCCCATGGGAGCCGTTCACGGCCGCGAAGAAGAGGCCAAGGGCCGAGTAGAGCATGAAGAATATCTCCAACGATGGCACGCTTTGGAAGACCTTATAGGACTTCGACTCCGTGTTGTCCGTGTTCTTCGTGATGTTGTACTTCGGGACCCTCTCGTATGAGCCGCCTTCCACGAAGAGCCCCTTGATCATCTCTATGCCGCACTTGGCTGAAAGGCCGTATCCTATGAGGCCGAGGAGCCCCATGAACCTGGCCTTCTTCCCTAACTCGAGCTTCTGCATCCTGAGCGCCGTGTAGTAGAGTGTGAAGGAGCTCACGGTGAGGAGGCCGAACAGGGCGAGGTATATGGGGTTCGTCACATAGGGGAACTTATTCAGCGCGAGGAGCGGCACCGTCACAACGAGGCCCAGGAACATCCATAGGCTGATCGTGTAGTAGCTCAGGTGGAGTGTGCCCTCGACCTTCTGGAGGAGGTTCAGGTTGGGCGAGGCCCAGACCTTGCCTATCAGCTTCTTGGCGCATTGGACGCTGCCCCTCGCCCACCTCGACTGCTGCATCCTGAACGCCGACATCGTCGGCGGCACCTCGCTTAGGACGACGTAGTCCTTCAGGTAGAGGGACCTCCACCCCTTCAGCTGTATGCGGTAGCTGATGTCCAGGTCCTCGGACAGGGTGTCGGAGGACCAGCCCCCCGCTTCATTCACCGCGTCGGTCCTCAGGACCCCCGCCGAGCCGCTGAAGTTGAATATGAGGCCCATGGCGCTCCTGGCCGACTGCTCGACGACGTGATATGCGTCTATTCCGAGGGCGAAGGCTTCGGTGTATTGGCTGTAGCCCCTGTTTATGTGCCCCCACCGGGCCTGGACGAAGCCGAGGCCGGGGTCTGCCTCGAGGACGGCGACGGTCCTCTCCAGGAAGTTGGTCGGCGGAACGAAGTCGGCGTCGAGGATGGCTATGTATTTCCCATGCGTGTGGCCCAGGGCCTCCTGGAGCGCCCCCGCCTTGAAGCCTGTCCTGTTCGGCCTCCTGACGACATCGATGTTGAAGCCCCTCTGCCTGTAGAATCCGACCTCCCTGTCCACGATGTCGACCGTGTCGTCCCTGCTATCGTCGAGCACCAGTATCTCGAGCCTGTCCTTCGGCCAGTCTATGGCGCAGACGGACTCGATGAGCCTGGTCACGACGTACTTCTCGTTGTATACGGGCAGCTGCACGGTGACAATGGGATGGTTCGCGACGGGCTTAGCCGGTGAGTTCCTGTACCTCTGGGCGGCTAGAACCATGAGGAAGCAGTTGTAGCCATATGGGAGCAGGAGGGCGTTGAAGAGGAAATAGAGCACGACGAGGGCGTAGACGAGGATGTCTTCGAGCATTCAATCAGCCTCCCCTACTCCCCCTCTCCCTTGTTCAAGCTTCAGCCTTCCCCCTTAAGAGCACTTTCACGCGGTTCAGAGGCCCTTGCAGGGCTCTGTCTACCCCGAGGGTTATGAATCTCAATGTTTCCCAGGGTTAAAGCCGTTGCCATCCGATTCGCAGGCCCGTCCATGTGCTCATCGGGGGCCAATGGAGCCGCCTTCGCTGGATTAGGGGTTTTTTGCTTGAATGCATGTTAAATGAGGATGGATAGGCATGTGAGGGCCCCGTCGCACTTCTGTATCTCCGAGACGTTCAGCGAGATGACGTCGAAGCCCGCCTCCTTCACCATCCGCTGGGCCTCCGCGTAGCCCTCGGCCATGAGGACGGTGTCGCCTACGGCCAGGGTGTCCGCTGCGTACTCCTCCTTCCCCGGCGGGATGAGTATCTCGAAGCCCTCTAAGGCGGGGTGGTAGGCGTACCTCTCTGTGGAGATCATTATGTTCCTCCCGAGGTAGGTCACGTAGCTCTTCAGGTGCATTATGGTGGGGTCGAATATCGTGGCGACTGGGACGCCGAGCCACTCCTGCATCTGTGCGACCCCCTCGGGGTTGGTCCGGTCGCTTATGCCGCTGATGAGCCTGTCTGGCAGGTGGACGACGTCGCCGCCCTCCACGGTGGCCGGGGCCTTGGCCCTCCTCACCGGCATCATCTCACGGAGAACCGCCTCGACCCTCGTCTCCTCTCCTCGGCGGCTCTCCTTCGCCATCCTGCAGATGAGGGCCCTCCCGTTCTGGACCACGGCGTTGTCCTCGACGAAGCAGGAGTCCGGGCGGAGGTCGTCCCTCGGCACCCTGACGACCTCGAGGTCGAGCTCTTTCAGTGTCGTGCAGTACCTCGCATGCTGCTCCCTTGCCCCCTTCACCGATACTGTGTGGTGGAGGGGGTGGGTCGACAGGCAGCCGGCGTACATGTCGCCCGGCTCGCGGACGACTGCGATCTTAGGGGCAGACAAAATTCATCGCCCTAGACTCGTTCCTCGAGGTTAAAAATGGTTTCAGGGGCAGAACCGTCGTCCAAGGTTGCTTCTGCAGACCTGTTGTTATTTTAGCCAAGTTTAGGCGTTGTTGATCATCTTTTATTCGTCTGAGGCTAGGTTGAAGCGTACTGGTGGCTCCGTTGAAGTCCTCGAAGGCCCTCGGACTCCTCCTCCTCGTCATTCAGGTTGCTGTGATGGTCGCGTTCGTGGTCAGCGTCCACGCCATCTTCACGGTCATACGCTCGACAGGGCAGGAAGGCGGCCAGGAGATACCCGTCGAGATCGACCAAAACACCGGCATCGCCAAGCTGACCTTCACCATGAGCCCCGCCAACGGGGGCCTGATAGGGGCCAGCCTGAGCATACAGGTCGGCATCCTGGCGCCAGACGGCCAGTACATCGCGGTGAACTCGACGAGGCTCTACCTCGACCCTGGCTCCCGTAGGAGCCTCGTGATAACGCTGAAGGCTCCCATAGAGGCCATCAGCGGATATTACGCGGGCGGGGGGACGAGCCTCGAGGTGCAGACCGGCGTTAGGACGCTGCAAGACCTTGTAAGCTTCTCCACCACGATCCGAATCCGGGGAGGTGGCCAGTGATGGGCCGCAGGAGCAACGCGATCCTCTCAGCGCTATTCACTCTCGTCGTCTTCGTCGGGCTGCCTGTGGGCGTCATCTACCTGCTGCCTGTCGACATCGCCGCCCAGCTCAGCCAGCTAGGCTTCGGCGTCCAGGGCCTCCTCGACCAGACCATCGTGATAGGCGTGGTCATAGCAGCGATAATCGTCGCGAAGGGGTTCATCGACGAGAAGAGCGTGGCCTACCTGCTCCTGAACCTTGCTTCGAACGGCATAACTCTGCTCTTCACCTTCGTGGTTCTGGGCCTCGGGAGCATCGGCAGCATGGGGCTCACGACGGTCAACCTGAGCATGGGAAACACCGAGATCACGGTCACGACGGACATGCGCCTCCTGCTCCAGATAGCGGTCCTGCTTGTCGCGTTGAAGATGGTTCAGGTCGTCTTGGAGTGGAGGGAGGTGAGGGCTGAGGCGGCCCAGAAGGCGAGCGCGCCCCAGCCAGTGGCCTAGACGTTGTCATCAACGCGTAGTACCATCCTCCATCTCTGGGGATGAGTTTATCACCTTCCTCAGCGCCTGTGATTTGAAGTGCGCCGACCTTGAAGGTAGTTAACATCACCCACGGCGACGACTCCGACGGCCTCGTCTGCGGGGCCCTCATGAGGAGGCTGTTCGACGCCGAGGTGAGGCTGGCCAACTACGACGACCTCGAGGAGGCGCTCGAAGGCGTGGACAGGCGGGTCGGGGGGCTGTACATCACCGACCTCAACCTGCGGCCTGCGCTGCTCGACAGGATCATCGGGATAAGGGCCCATTCGCCCATCCACATCATAGACCACCACCTCGTATCTCCGAGGTTCAGGGGGGAGCTCATCAGGGCGGGCGCCAAGCTGACCCTGGACAAGAGGGACTGCGCCGCCGTCCTCGTCTACAGCCTCTACAGGGACAGGCTTGAGCAGGAGGCGGCGAGGCTCGC
>CAZYUK010000122.1:0-4956 GCA_964650675.1 uncultured Candidatus Bathyarchaeia archaeon | reverse complement strand
GAGTATGATGTGGCTGAGGATGGCTGCGAGGCCGACGAGGACGGCGACCAGGGTCATGAACTGGACGTCCTTGTTCCTGATGTGGCTCATCTCGTGGGCGACGACGCCCTCAAGCTCCTGCCTGTTCAGGTTCCTGATGAGGCCGGTGGTGACGGCGATGCTCGCGTGCTCGGGGTCCCTGCCGGTGGCGAAGGCGTTGAGCTCGTCGCTTTCAATCACGTAGATATTGGGCACGGGTATGCCTGCGGCTATGCTGAGACCCTCGACGGTGTCCCTTAGGTACTGGTACTCCCTCCCCTCCGCCGGTCTCGCGCCCGTCGAGGAGAGGACCACCTGGTCGCCGTACTGGTAGCTGCTCCAGGTGTAGATGATTATCAAGAAAATGCTGATGGGTAGGACGAAGAGGAGCATGTCCGGTGCGAATATGTATGCTATAGAGAAAACGAGGCCGAAGAGGACCAGGGAGACGACTACGGCCAGGAGGACGCTGTCCCTCCTGTTCCTCGCCATCTCCTGGATGAAGGTCCTCTTCGACATCAGAACGTCACTTTCACCGGACCGCGCTCGGCTTCGGGTATCTCGAGGAAGGCGTGCTTCTGTCTGCCGCCAGCGAACCACATGCCGGGTATCGTGGAGATCAGGTTGTTGAAGTTAAGCACAGTGGTGTTGTAGTACTGCCTCGAGTAGGCGATCTTGTTCTCGATGCCCTCCAGCTGCTCCTGTAGTAGCTTGAAGTTCTCGTTGGCCTTCAGGTTCGGGTAGTTCTCCGCGACCGCGAACAGTGTACGTAGTGCGCTGGTCAGCTGGTTGGATGCCTTCATCCGCTCCTCAGGCGTTCCCGTCACTATCCTGGACCGGGCCTCGGTGACATTCTCGAATATCTCGCGCTCATGCTTGGCGTAGCCCTTGACCGTCTCGACCAGGTTAGGCACGAGGTCGAACCTCTTCTTGAGCTGGACGTCTATCTGCGCCCAAGCCTCGTCGATCTGGTTCGCGTACGTCCTTATCCTGTTGTAGTAGCTGAAGTACAGTGCCACGAGTATGACGACGACGACTAGTATTACGCCCCCTATCAATATCATATCCATTTTTGTTCCCAGAACTAGCAGATTAGGCGGCACCTAAAAAGGTATTGAACCGTTGGTAAACTCAAATTGCCTCTCCGGCCCCCATCTTAGAAGCTGGGTTCTTACGTAACCTTTCCTGGTCGTGAACACCGACGGGGAGGATGGGGAGACTATGGAAAGGTGCTGGGCTGATCGTTGAGGGCGGCACCTAGCCCGGTTTCTCCCCCTTCACCGAGGCCGACGCCCCCTGCAGCTTCTTGGAGAAGGTCTCCTGAGCCACGAATAGGATGACCATGGCGTTTACGAATAGGAGGGCGGTCATGAGGTAGAAAGGAGCCCTCAGCCCGAGGTTGTCGGCGATGAAGCCCAGTATGGTGGGGCCCACGATGAAGCCTACGTCGCCGAAGACCCTGTAGATGCCCATTGAGAGGCCGTGCGGCTCGTTTGCCGTGACGTCGGTCGCCATAGCCTGAGGGGCCTGTTGGGCGCCGCTCGTGCCTATGCCGAGGAGGACGGCGGTGAGCACCATGGTCCAGTAGTCGTTCGTGAAGGAGAAGGCGAGGCACGCAGCCGAGGTCACGTACATGCTCTTGAGGATCACCGACTTCCTACCGTAGGAGTCGATCATGTAGCCTATCGGTATCGTGAGGATCAGGTTCATGACGGTGGCGCAGCTGAGTATCATTCCTATCGCCGCCTCATCGAGGCCGAGTACATCGGCGGAGTAAAGTGGAATGATCATGTCGCGTACGCCGGCGGTTAGGAAGAACATGGTGAACGTCGCGACGCTGGCCATGAGGAAGTTCTTGTTCCTGATTATCCTCGTGGCAACCCTTAGGGAGAACGCCGACTCACCGGTGTGGCTCGTGTGACCGCCCTTCGTCTCGCGGATGAAGGCGATCGTCAGGACGAGGCTGATCAGGCCGGCGACGGCGTAGATGTAGAAGGGCGCCCTTATATCCCACATGACGGTGACGAGACCCCCGACCGTGGGGCCGGCGGCCGAGCCTATGAGCATGAATGAGCTGAAGTAGCTCAGGACGCGGCCCCTCTCCTCCGGCCTCAGGATGTCGGCGAGCAGCGCCATTCGGCTCGTCACCCACATCGAGGAGCCGACCCCCTCGAGGAACCTGTATACGAGGAACTGCCAGAATACGCCTGCGGAGGCGTTGAGGAAGGAGGTCGACGCGAGTATGACGGTGCCGATTATCATGAGTGGCTTCCTGCCCACACGGTCCGCCAACACGCCGACGGGGATGTCCGCGACGAACCTGCCTATCGCGTACATGGAGATGGCGAGGGAGACCTCCGCGAAGGAGACGTTGAATGTGCTGGCATATAAGGCGAGGATCGGGGAGACTATCCCCATCCCGAGGAAGATGAAGAACGCCGGTATGTAGATGGACAGTATCTCGGCGGTCCTCGATCGTGTCTCCGACATCAAAACCGGCGCCTTCTTGTATTGCCGATTCAACTCGGCGGTAGAATTTAAAATTTAGCTTAGATCAGCCGCGGAGCCTGCGGAGCGTCTGCAGGGCGCGGAGGGTGATCCACTTCGAAGGTTTCCCCTTCTTCTCGATGTCGACCCACATCTTGCCGTTGAAGGTGTTCTCCAGCAGCCAGCGGCCGTCAGGCTTCCTGGCCTTCAGGACGAGGCCGACCGCGTCGCGCATCCTCTCGTCGCGTACCCCCAGCCGCGTGAGGGTGTCCAAGACCTCAAGCACGTCAGACTGGTAGAAGAGGGGGAAGCCGAACCTCTTCCAGCCCGCCTTCTCCTTCCTTGAGCCGTCAGGGTTCCTGAGGTACCTGTAGACGCCGTTCTCAAGGATGTTCTCGACCTCGCGGCCTATCACGGCGCCGATCTCCCCGCCCCTGCCCCCCGGCGGGATCGTGGAGAGGGCCCTGAGCACCTTGGCCGCCCCCATGTAGCAGTTAACGGGGAAGACACCGTCCGGGTTGATGGGGTAGGACCTGCACTTCCAGCCGGCGATGTCGGCGGAGTGGTAGTCGACTATGAAGACCAGGAGTTTCCTGGTTCTGGGGTCGTCGAGGTAGCCGAAGTGGACGAGGTAGTAGAGGATGTTGCCGTCTAGGCAGCAGCCGTCCTTCACGGCGCTGGCGCGCCCCTTCTCGGTTGCGGGCAGGTCGATGAAGAAGTGGCCGGAGTCCCGCTGGTACAGGAACATGTGCTCTATGCCCCTCTCGATGGCCGGGGTCCTCTTGGCCCCGAGCTCGGCGAGGATGAGGAGCGAGTGGGTGGTCGCCGTGTACTTGGGGAGGTACATGTTCCTCGGATCGCCCCAGTAGCCCTCGGGGTCCTGTTCATCAAGGATCGCCTTGACCTGAGGCGACTTCATGACATCGTCCTGCGCTCGGCTGACCTCCGGATCGGATAGCCCCCTCCCCTTCAGGTCCTGGAGCGCCCAGAACCTCACGCTTGGGTTGTTGGGCTCGAGAAGCCAATCCACCAGTTCAGTTTCAGAAACCCTGTTCTGGGCCATGGACTAGAATCCACAGGGGAGGTTAAGAATTTAGGGTGAGGACATCAGCATAGGCTTGTGGAAGGCTGAGGGGGCAGGGAGGTTAAGTTCCTTATGGTCCTCAGAGTAGACAAGTCGAAGCTCTACGACGCCGCGTACAGGGGCAAGGTCCTCGACGAGTTGACCGCCGCGCTGATGGGAGACGAGAGGATCGCGGGAGCAGTCCTCATCGGCTCCGGCGCCGCAGGGTTCAAGGACATACTCGGACATCGACCTCGCGGTCCTCGTCGGGGACGAGGCGAAGGTCGACGAAGTCTACTCCGACTGGTGGAGTAGGATACACGCCCTCTTCCCGATCATCGACGCATTCAAGGAGCAGCCACGTCACCTCTACGGCTTCCTCCTCAACCACTTCCTTGAGCTCGACGTCGGCTTCCAAGGAGCAGCCGGGCTGTACGAGCGCAAGCCAAGGTGGAGGATCCTCTTCGACAGGCACGGCATGATCCCGTCCCTGATGAAGCCGAGGGAGAAGCCAACCGTCGACCAGGCCGCGGCACACGAGAAGAGGATGCAGGACTCCTGGTACTACGTCCTCCACTCCGTGAACTCGATCCAGAGGGGGCAGCCCCTCAGGGCCAGCTTCTTCATCGCGACGCTCAGGGACGAGGCCGTGATGATGGCGGGGCTGAGCAGGGGGCTCCGCACAGGCGTGGACAGCTACTTCGAGGACGCTGACCTGCTCCCGGAGGAGGTGAGGAGGCGGATCGGTGAAGCTTTCCCGAGGAACCTCGACCCCGCGGAGCTCTTCAGGGCGCTCAAGGCGACGGTCGACGTCTACTACGGGGAAGCGGGGAACCTTGATGTGAAGCTTGGCATGGACAGGGTGCCCCGCCTGAGGGCGGCCATTGCGGAGTACCTTTCGGCGTTCAGCACGGGCTAGGCTGCAGACTGAAGTGGACGATCTTCTTCCCCTTCTTCGCCTCCTCGAGCCGCAGCTCCGAGAGGCGACCGATCTCACCGGTGCTCCTGACATGTGTGCCGAAACAGAAGGTGGAGGCGTATCTGCCTACGTCGACCATCCGGAGCCGGTCGACGTTGCGGGGAATCTTCTGGAGGAAGCTCATCTTCCGAGGGTCGCCCGAGGCGTCTATCCTCGCCCTGTCCTCGTAGTAGACGAGGACCGGGACATCCTCCCCGACTATCTCGTCGAATCGGCGCATCACCTCGCCGATCTGCTCGGCGGTGAGATTCGAGGGCTGGTACTCGAGCCTCTCCAGGTCGCTGAAGACCTTGGGGGGCTCGCCGAGGGCCTCTATGAGGCCGGTGAGGAGGTGCTCGGCGCTGTGGCGGCGCATGTTCCACAGCCTCCGCCCCCAGTCGACTGTGCCGTGGACCCTTGAGCCTACGGG
>CAZYUK010000121.1:0-4977 GCA_964650675.1 uncultured Candidatus Bathyarchaeia archaeon | reverse complement strand
TGAGGTCGTTCTTGTACCTGACGACGCACTCGTAGTGGACCGGGCACTCCTCTATGTACGGTGCGTTCACGAGGAAGCCCTTCCTTGCCGTGAGTCCGAGCTCCCTGAACTTGTCCATGTCTCTCCCTGATTTCGTGCCGCAGACATCGAGCGCCTTGCTCATGCCCTTCGAGGGCAGGCAGACGGTGTATGTCCCTCCCTCCTCCATCAGCCTGAACGTGTGCCTGGAGTGGCGGACGGCCACGACGAAGAAGGGCCTCCTCCACATGGTACCGAGCAGACCCCAGCCGATTGTCATGGCGTTCGGCTTCTCATCGCCTCCCTGGGCCACCAGGAGCAGACCATTCCCCCTCATCAGCCTGTTCGTCGCCCCGACGAACCTGAACGGGTCAACCTTCTCCATCAATTCTGATACCAGGATTACTAGGCTGATGGAGCTCTTTTAACGTTTTCACGTGTTTCCAGAGGCCGATCTTGATGGTCACAGCAACGTAATGCTACCCACCTCCATAGGTGGAGATGGTAGGGTTGATCGTCGGCGACCAGACCGAGCAGCAGCCTGAGGCAGAGGCTGGAGGCAAAGGCCGGGGGAGGCTCAAGCCACGCCCAGCGGTGGGCGAGGTTGAACTTTCATTGGTCAAGAGGATCGTGTTGAGGCTCAGCGGCGCGGTCTACGTCGGCCACCGTACAAGGCCAGGCTGGAGCGGGAGCCTTTCGTTCTATGTCTTCAGGTGCCCGGCCCATGGATTGGTCGAGAACTATCCGCAGGGCTACCATGGCAGACTGGACTGCCCACTATGCCTCCATGAAGAGGCGGCTTAGGGGCTCGGAGCCACCGCGGTTAAATTATGTAGCCGCCCTCGACGTGCTCGAAGTTCCTGACGAGCTCAAGGTCAAGTTCTGGTTCGAGCTCGTCGAAGTCCTCCTCGGAGAGGTTCACCCAGGGGCCCGTCAGTGTGGCCTCTACCACCGGGCTCTGGCGTCCGAAGTTATCCAAGCAGAGCCTGTATGTGAGCCTCCTGACCTCCCGCTCGTCCGTGAACCCGAGGCTGTGCAGGTACTCGTGCAGGAGGATGGCGAACACGTGCGACTTGTGTCCGAGTCCTGTCTTTGACTTGAGCAGCCTCCTGTTGAGGACCAGGTCGTTTGTTCCCAGCGGGTGGAAGGCGCCTACCCTGAGGGGCAGGTTCCCAAGGTAGAGCATGAGCCCCACCCTGTGAAGGCCGAGGCTCCTCTTCACGACCTTCTTGACCAGGGAGAAGATTTCGCCGTAGTCCTTGGCCTTCTCCAGCTCCGCCATGAGGGGCATGGGCCGGTGTCTCCTAGACGGCTTCGACCGCCTTGACGCCCGGCACCTTCTTCTTGAGGTAGTTCTCCACGCCCCACTTGATGGTCATCTGTGACATGGGGCAGCCCGCGCAGTGGCCCATGAGCTTCACCTTCACGACGCCGTCCTTCACGCCCACGAGCTCAACGTCGCCGCCGTCCATCTGCAGGTGTGGTCTGACCTCGTCTAACGCCTTCTCTACTTCCGCTGTACTCAAAAGTATACCTCCCTAGACTGGTCGTAGGCACGGTATATAAACGTTGATCACCGACGAGGGAAGGGAATCAATCGGCTCAGGTGGATGTGTGTCAGCCTGATGATGAAAACAGTTATAAACCCATTTGGGGGTAGGGACTCTGTCTAAGGTGCCAGAGATGATGGGTGAGCGTCAAACAGCTTAAGGTGTTCGCTCCCGCCTCCATCGCCAACCTCGGACCCGGATTCGACGTTTTCGGCATAGCCCTCGACGGATTAGGGGACATAATCGAAGCCGAACAGGTCGATGAGCCGGGAGTACTCATCGAGGTCAGCGGCGTCGGGGCGGATTCTATACCGGTCAAGGCTTCGGAAAACAGTGCCGGGACGGTCTTCCAGCACGTTCTCAAGGAAAAAGGTCTCCATGGGGGATTCCAAATCAGGATATCGAAGGGGGTACCTCCTGGGAAAGGACTCGGATCGTCCGGGGCCTCGGCTGCGGCCGCCGCCGTAGCCGTGGATCTGCTTCTCGGCCTAGGCCTCTCCACAAGGAAACTGGTCGAGCTGGCGGCTATGGGGGAGGCGGCTGTCGCCGGGAGCGCCCACGCAGACAACGTGTCGGCATCGATCTTCGGAGGCTTCACCATGGTAGGCGAGGGGTACGACGTGATCAGGATGGACCCGCCTAGTATCGGGGTTGCGGTGGCGTCGCCGGATATACTGATCGAGAACAAGACGAAGGTGGCGCGGAGCCTCCTGCCAGAGATGATCGGCATGAAGGACGCGGTGCGTAACATCGGATACGCCTCGAGGATGTCCGCGGCGGTAGCTTTGGGCGACACCGCCCTCTTCGGCAAGAGCATCGGCGACGCCTTCGTGGAGCCTTACAGGGCCAGGATCATCCCACACTTCTGGGAGGTGAAGAAGGCCGCCCTGGACGCCGGCGCCTACGGCTGCTCCATAGCAGGCGGTGGTCCCTCGGTCTTTGCAGTCGGGGAAGACGTACTGAGCATAGGTAAAGCCATGGCCGAGGCCTTCGGCGACATCAGGGCGGACGTGCTCATAACGAAGCCGACCGTCAGAGGCGCCACGGTGATCTAGATGGGCTCAACTTTCAGGTGCATCCGCTGTAATAAGATCATCGAACCAGGGACGAATTTCAGATGCAGATGCGGGGGTCTCTACGAGGTACGGCACGACTTTGATGACGTAACGCGGGAGCTCTTCGATGAGCGGCTCGGGACAACTAAAAAACCCTATGACAGCGGCGTCTGGCGTTTCAGGGAGCTAATCTATCCCGGAATCGACGCCGGGGCCATCGTCTCCCGACCTGAAGGCAACACGAACCTCTACAGGCGCGGGATCGTCTGCGACTACGTCGGCGTGAAGGACCTCTCGATGAAGCACGAGGGGGAGAACCCGACCGGATCGTTCAAGGACAGGGGGATGACGGTCGCCGTCTCCGAGGCGAGGCGCCTCGGCGCCTCAGCGGTCGCCTGCGCCTCGACAGGCAACACCTCCGCCTCAATGGCCGCCTACGCCGCCCAGTCCGGGCTCAACGGCGTCGTTTTCGTCCCTGAGGGTGAGATCGCATACGGTAAGCTTTCCCAGGCCCTCGCGTACGGGGCGAGGGTGATCCAGGTGAGGGGCAACTTCGACGACGCGATGCGCCTCGTCGAGGAGGCCTCCTCGGAGATCGGCTACTACCTCCTGAACTCTCTGAACCCGTGGAGGGTCGAGGGGCAGAAGACGATAATCTTCGAGCTCCTCCAGCAGAGGAGTTGGACTGCGCCGGACTGGATAATCGCCCCCGGGGGGAACCTAGGGAACACCTCGGCGTTCGGCAAGGCAATAAGGGAGCTGCAGGAGCTGAGACTGACAGACAGGGCTCCCAGGATAGCGGTCATTCAGGCAGAAGACGCAAACCCACTCTACAGGTTATGGTCTTCGAAGGGGGACCAGCTTAAGCCCGTCGAGAAGCCGCATACCGTGGCCAGCGCGATAAAGATAGGCGCCCCGGTGAGCTGGGAGAAGGCCGTGAAGGCCCTAGCATACACGAAGGGGGTCGTCGAGCAGGTCTCGGACGACGAGATCATGGACGCCAAGGCGATCGTCGACAGGAGCGGTGTGGGGTGCGAGCCCGCCTCGGCGGCCTCGGTCGCGGGCGCAAAGAAGCTCGTGGAGAGGGGCGTGATAAGCCCCGGCGAGAGCGTCGTATGCATCCTGACAGGCAACCTGCTGAAGGACCCTGAAACCACCGTCAACTATCACCTGGGCAAGCTCAAGGGGATCACCCCCAGGGCTTCGAACAAGCCCATCGTCCTCGACCCGGGCTCCCCAGGCATGCAGGACCTCAAGGCACTCTTCAATTCGATGGGGGAAAGATCGATTCGGAGAGGGAGTTAGAGGCGCGCACGCCGATACCTGCGGCAAGGACGAGGTCCATGCCGGTCGGCTTCCTGAGTATCAGAAACAAGGTTAACAGGAAGATCACGACTGAGATAACGGCGTTTGAGAGTGCCAGCCTTCACCTCCAAGGCCGGAAAAAAAAGGGCCAGCCAGTCGAGTCAGCCTGTCGACGCTACGGAAAAACTGCGTAGGATCGTCGCTAGTATTAAGTTCGATCTGACCAGTCTTATTGTGAAACGCAATGTCTGACTCGGGCGTGAAGAACCTGTTCTCGAGGGCGTCCATGGAGACGCCAACACTCGTCGGCGGCAAGGGCATCTATATCTGGGATTCGACGGGGAAGAGGTACATAGACGGGAGCGGCGGCCCCCTATGCGTCAACATAGGCCACGGCGTGAAGGAGGTCAGAGACGCGGTGGCGAGGCAGATGAAGGCGATAAGCTTCGCCTACGGGGGCTTCTTCGTGGGAGAGGCGGTGAAGGAGTGCGCCGAGAAGGTTGCCAGATTCGCCCCAGGGAGCCTGAAGCATGTCTTCTTCTGCTCGGGCGGCTCGGAGGCGACCGAGGCGGCGGCGAAGATGGCCCGCCAGTACCACCTCGAGACAGGGGAGAAGACGAGGTACAAGGTGGTGGCGAGGTGGCAGAGCTACCATGGCAACACCCTCGGCGCCCTTTCAATGTCGGGAAATATCGCCAGGCGGTGCAGGTTCACGCCGATGCTCATAGACTACCCGCACATACCGCCGGCTTACTGCTATAGGTGCTGGTACGGGAAGACCAGGGACTCATGCGACCTCGAGTGCGCGAGGAGCCTCGACACAGCCATAAGGATCGCCGGGCCTGAGTACGTCTCAGCCTTCATAGCCGAGCCTGTCGTCGGTGCGACCCTCGGGACGGTCCCGGCGCCCGAGGGCTACTTCCAGTTGATCCGTGAGATATGCGAAGAACACGGCGTCCTCTTCATCGCCGACGAGGTGATGACGGGCTTCGGCAGGACCGGGAAGAGGTGGGGGATAGATAACTGGGGAGTGGAGCCTGACATAATCG
>CAZYUK010000120.1:0-4995 GCA_964650675.1 uncultured Candidatus Bathyarchaeia archaeon | reverse complement strand
CGCTATTTTAAATAGTATAAAACTTAAGATATTATTTTATTTTTGTTGTGATGAATTTTTCTCATTTCACTTTAAACAATTAAAAAAGCGTTGCTATTTCTTTTTTCTATTCCAAAGAAGAAAATCCCCCTCAACTCGTTCTGCTATACTTCACTAGACTCCACTTCACTAAAGATGGACCTTGCACTTCGACACATAGCACGGAGGACGCGCACCCAACGCACGATGGAGGGATACTGGGATCGTATCCACATGAGCGCTATCGGCTCTGCCTCAAGGCGAGAGGTGTCGTTCCCTGCGCAAGGCCCAATCCTAAATCCCCGCGGAGGCAAAAAAGGGTTAGCCATTAGTAAAATACCTCTATTATTTCGCGGGGCACGTCGTATCCGAGGATCGATTATACCAAAAATAATCAATTAATCCATTAAAACCTCGGGAATGGAGATAGGAGGGTTTACTTTACTCTTCGAGTGGGGATTGAAACTTGCCATAGCCTGGCTTCCCAACGACCTGGTCGTCCTCGTAGACGACTTCTCCCCTCAACATGGTGAGGATGGGCACACCTTTCCCCTTGATCCCCTCGTAGGGTGTGATCTTCTGTATCGTCTTCAGGTCCTCGCCCCTGATGGCGAAGGGCTTTTCCAGATCGACCACAACAAGGTCGGCATCTGCGCCGAGGTTGATGCTCCCCTTCGCGGGATAGAGACCATTTAGGATCGCGGGGTTCGTGCTGAAGACCTCGACTAGGCGCTCTAGGTCGATCATGTCCCTGTTCACGGCGTCGAGCATCAGGGGTAGCGTCGTTTCGATGACGACTCCCCCGCTCGGGGCGTCGAAGATGTTCGCCCAGCCTCTCTCCTTCTCCTCCCTCGTGTATGGGGCGTGGTCGCTCGCGAGCACCTCCAGGACGCCGGAGTTGAGCGCCTCCCAGAGGCTCTCCTGGTCCGCCTTCGTCCTGAGAGGCGGGTCGACCTTCGCATACGGGCCCCTCTCCTTCATCGTCTCCTCCGTCATCAGGAGGTAGTTCGTCGAGGTCTCACCCGACACGTCCTGGCCGCGCGCCTGTGCGTAGTCGATCATGTCGACGGCCTCGGCGCAGGTTACGTGGCAGACGTGGAGGTGGACTCCGGAGGGCCCCGCGAGGACGATGCTCCTCATCGTGGCTTCCGCCTCCGCGATGCTGGGCCTGAACTCGCAGTGGGCGATGGGGTCGGTCCTTCCCCTCGCCTTCGCCTCGGCCATCCCCTTCTCCACGATGTCTTGGTTCTCCGCGTGGATCATGCATGGCAGGCCTGTGCCCGCGATCACCTCGAAGTTCTTCAGGAGCTGGGCGTCCGATGCGGCGAGCTCCTTGAAGCGGGCGATCATGAAGCTCTTGAAGCCGGTGACGCCGCCCCTCGCCATGGCTATGAACTCCTCCGCCGGGACCTCGCCGGCGCCGCCTATGAAACCGAAGTCTACGAGCGACTTCTTGGCGGCGATCCTCTTCTTCTCCTCGAGTGCCTTCAGCGTCACAGTCGCCGGGATGGTGTTTGGCATGTCTATGACCGTCGTGACGCCGCCGGCGGCGGCGGCCCTCGTTCCGGACTCGAAGTTCTCCCGCTCCGAGGACCCTGGGTCCCTGAGGTGGACGTGCGTGTCAACCATTCCTGGCAGCACGTATCTGCCGGCCGCGTCCACGACCCTGTCTGCCCTGGGCTCAGAGGACCTCGTGATTGAGACGATCTTCCCTCTATCTACGACGAGGCTGGCCTCGGTGACTCCGGTGGGCAGGAGGAGCTTGCCATTCTTGACAACTAGGTCAACGGGCAACTGAGGACACCTGCAATACAGCGGACATACGCCTAATTAAGATTCACTGGGATCACGGGGGTTAGGGCCTGTCACCAGTTGACGTTCCAGGGCATCTTGTTTAGGAGGACCGGCTCACCCTTGGTGACGAGGACTATGTCCTCGATGTGGGACCTGATTCCGAGCTTTGGATCGACCCTCGTCGGCTCATATGTGACCGTCATCCCCGCCCTGAGCGGCTGCGCGTCCTGCTCTATGGCGCCGAAGTTGGTTGCGAAGGGCATCGTGTAGTCGTGGACGTCGAGCCCTACCTGGTGGCCGCATCTTACCGCGGGGTCGAATCTTAGCTCCTCGTTGATCCTGTTCGCCTTCCTGAGCACCTCGTTGCCTGTGACGCCCTCGCGGATGTTCCTGATCCCCTCCCTCTGGGCGGCCACAGCCCTGTCCAGGAAGTCGCGGGCTTCGTCGTCCATCTTCACGGGCCAGGTCCTTCCCATGTCGCTGCAGTAGCCTGAGTCGGCATGGCAGCCGACGTCTACGCTGAGGATGTCATTGGGCTCTATGACCCCGTAAGGCCTCCTCGCCCCCCTCGTGAAGCTTATGGTCGAGTCGAAGCTTGCGCCTATGGCGCCCTTGGCGATCATCGAGGCGTCGAGGCTCTTCTTCAGGTCCCACGTGTTCGCCCCCGTCTTCGACGCTTCGATGAGTTCCCTGACCGCCTCCTCGGTGATCTTTATCGCCCGCCTGATCTCCTCGACCTCGTATTCGTCCTTGATGGACCTCATCGTGAAGACGTGGTCTGAGATGTCCTTCTTTGGGTTGATGGGGATGCTCAGGGTCTCGGATAGGCCGTGGGCGAACTGGGCGCTCATGGTGGAGAGGTCGAAGCATACCCTGTCCGGGTTGTAGCCCGTGAGGGCGACCTGTGTCCCACGCATGTGGTGGCTCTTCTCCTGCCTTATCGGTATGACCTTGCTGTACCTGCCGCTCTCCTCGAGAGCCTTCGCCCCCCAGTGGGGCGCCACGATTACCCTGTCCCCGTTCACGTTCAGGACCAGGGTCTGCTGCTCGTCGCCTACGCCGTCCGGGCATACGTATACGAAGTTGCCCGGGTTCTGGTTGATCACCTCGTTGACGAAGACGACGGTCTCGAAGCCCCTGCTCTGGGCCTCTCTCAGCACGCCCCTGATGCGCCTCTCGAGCGACTCCTCGAGTTTCAACCTCGACACCAATGAGTAGAGCCTCTATGAAGCTAATATGATTTTCAATTCGGGAGGGAAGCCTCCGCCTTTCCAATCGGATTCTTAAAAGAAGAGATGGGTCTTAGGAAGGAGCTAGGCTCTTTTGACGATCCTGCCAGGCGTCGCGCCTGTGTGTTTGCCCTTCTCGACCACTGGGACGCCGTTCACGAGCACGTACTCGATCCCTTCAGGGTGCCTCCTCGGCTCAACGGGGTCGCCCGTGACCCTTAGCTTGTCGAAGTCGAAGACGGTGAAGTCGGCGTAGCTGCCGGGGGTGATCCGTCCCAGCCCCTTGAGCCTGTGGTTGTCGGCCGCGGCCGTCGACATCTTGTGGATGGCCTGATCAAGGGTGAAGAGCCTGTGCTTCTTGACGAACTCGTTTATGAAGGCCGGGAAGGCGCTGAAGGCGTTTATGCCAGGCATCGTGTACGGGGGCGTCTCCTGCTGCCTTGTGTGGTCGAAGACGTTTTGGTCCAGGCTCAGGGCGCAGACGGGGTGCTGGAAGAAGAGGGCGCGGAAGGGCTTCTGAGGGAAGTTGCCCGACTCGGCCACACCGACTGCGACGCCACGGCTGTCAGGGTCCTCGCAGATGAGGTCGAACCAGGTGTCCAGAGGGTTATTCCCCCTATCCTTCGCGATCTGGGCGACCTGCTTGCCGTCGCATCCCTGGCTCCTGTGCTTGACGACCCAGATGTTCTCTGCCCACTGGGGGTTGCTGTTCGGGTTGTAGGCGAGCCTGATGAACCACTTGCCGCTCTGGATGTCGTCAACCACCTCCTTCCTGTAGTCGGGCACCTTGAGCCACTCGGCGAACCTCTGCCTGCTGCCCTGCTCCCTGAGCCAGGGCGTGAGGAGGCTGCAAAGGTACGGCATGACGCTGAAGCCGCCGAATATGAACCAGGGCATGTGGTCGAATGTCAGGGGCAGCCCCTCCGCCCTCGCGTCGTCCACGAACCTCAGCGTCGTCCGGTAGTTAGCCTCCTCCATCATGTCGTTGCCCTCGGGGACGAGGCGCCAGGCAGGGGTGAGGTGGGCGAGGTTCGTCGGCACACCAGTCTTCCTGCACGTGTCGATCGTCTCGAGGATGCCGTCGAGCTTGTTCGGGCGGTAGTCGCCGGCCTTCACGTCCCTCCGTCTGCCCGTGCGCCTCCAGTGGCAGCAGTAGACGGCGTCGTACTCCTTCATCAGGGAGACGCAGGCGTTTATCTCGTCCATGGAGGCCCAGACGCCCGGGTCGTAGTCGAGGCCGGCGCTCAGACCTATGCAGCCCTCATCCATCGCCTGCCTGATGAGTGACTTCATCTCCTCGAGCTCCTCCGGCTTGGAGTGTCGCTTGAAGTCCTCGCCCATCACCTTGTAGCGGACTGTGCCCTGGCCTACGAGCGGGGCGACGTTCATGGAGACGCCCCTCCCCTCGACTGCCCTGAACCACTCGCCCATCGTGTGCCAGTCGACGGTCCAGCCGTACCTCTCCTTCATCAGGGCGTTAACCTTCTCCCTGGGGAGCAGGTCCTTGTCGGGGTAGAACTTGTGTGGGATGAGCTCCTGGATGTAGTCCTCGGCTATCCCTGGCAGTGTGATGAGCTCCCCTATGGGGGCCGGGGAGCCCCCGCACTGGCCGCCTATGAAGGTGGTGACCCCCTGCATGACGTAGCTCTGCGCCTTCGGGTAGAACAGGATGGTGTCGTCGCCGTGGCTGTGGGCGTCTATCCAGCCGGGGGAGGCATATAGCTTATTGGCGTCCATGACCTTCTTTGCGTCCCCCTTCACTTCGCCGAGGGCGGCGACCTTGTCCCTCACGACGCCTATCGAGCCCTTGTAGGCGGGTTTGCCGGTCCCGTCTATGACCATGGCGTCCTTGATCAGAACATCATACTCCATGTCTCGTCGTGAGCTGATCCGCTCCTTGGGCTTAAGAGTCCTCGCGTCCCCGGAAGGTTATTATCCGGTCGAGCATGCTACG
>CAZYUK010000119.1:0-5003 GCA_964650675.1 uncultured Candidatus Bathyarchaeia archaeon | reverse complement strand
GGCTACACAACCTCAAGCCGATAAGGTTCCCCGTCACCTACACGACGAAGCCGCCTGGCTTCAGGTTCAGGCCCCTGGGTGAGAGGTTCGAGAGGAGCCTCAACGAGATACTCACCGAGATGCCGAAGGGGCAGGAGTACGCCTGGATACTCGAAGGCGCAAGGGAGTACCCCATGATCCTCGACGCCAAGGGGATGGTCCTCTCGATGCCCCCGATAATAAATGGCGAGTACACGCGCATAGACGAGGCTACGAACAGCCTCTTCATAGACATCACGGGGACGGACCTGAAGGCTATAACCGAGGCCCTCAACGTGATCACGACAACCTTCGCTGACAGAGGTGCGGAGGTCTACTCGGTGAAGAATAGGTACCACGACCACGTCGCCGTGACGCCGGACCTCTCCCCGAAGACCATGAAGCTCGACAACGGCTACGTGAACAGAACTATAGGCCTCAAGCTGAAACCGAAGGAGACTGCGACCTGCCTTAGGAGGATGGGCCACGGCGTCAAAGCCGGTGAACCTCTTGAGGTTTCGATCCCCTGCTACAGAGCCGACGTGATGCACCCCATCGACCTCGTCGAGGACGTCGCCATCGCCTACGGATACGACATGATAGAGTCGGTGATACCGCCAATCAGCACGACCGCGGGCGAGGACCCGCTTGAGGTCTTCAGCAGGACCCTCCGAGGCTTCATGACAGGCTTCGGCTTCCTCGAGGTCGTCACCTTCATGATGACGAACAGGGAGAAGCTCTTCACAAGGATGTGCATGCCGGAGGAGCCCGTGGCCGAGGTCGAGAACCCGAAGATGGAGGGCTACACGACGCTCAGGAACAGGCTGACGCCGAGCCTCCTGGAGGTCCTGAGCCTCAACAAGCACCACCCGTACCCCCAGAACATCTACGAGGTCGACGACATCATCCTCCTCGACCCAGAGACCGATACGGGGGCGCGGACGGCGAGGCGCCTCGCGGTGGTTACCTGCCACGCGAGGGCGAACCTCTCCGAGATCAGGGGCGTGTTGGACAGCCTCCTCGGGAACCTTGAGTTGAAGGCCGAGGTCGAGGCCGGCGGGCCCGAATGCCTCATAGAAGGCAGGCGGTTCCTCGCCAAGGTAGGTGGCGAGACGCTGGCGTGGGGAGGCGAGGTCAGGCCGGAGGCTCTCCTAGGCTGGGAGCTCGAGATGCCGGTGGCAGCACTGGAGGTCGATGTTGACCTCCTTCACAGACTGACTGAAACCTGACCCCGGTTCCTTTTTGAGCCCAGAACCTTGGATCAGGCCCCTCCACGAGCCCTCTCTAAGACCGTCTCTATGAACTCCGTCTTCGATTCCGTGTAGGCGATCCTGTTCTCCCTGTACTTGATGGAGAGGCGTCTCTTAAGCTCGTGGTACTCGGCGGCGGTCTCCGGGTGGCCCCTGAGGTAGTCGCGGAAGGTGACGTGCTTCCGCTGGAAGGGGCTGCCCTCGAGGACGAGGTGCAGATGATAGCCGACGCTGTGCGGCCCCCTGCCGAGGCAGTAGAACCACTCCGGGCCGTCCTCGGGGGTGACATCCGTGTAGCCGACAGGCTTCAGGAGCCCGACGCACTCGTCCGCGACACCCTTCGAGCCGACGCCTGCGATGACGTCTATTATCGGCTTCGCCCCCAGGCCGGGAACGGCGGTGCTGCCGACATGCTCGATGGAGAGGATCTTGTCCCCCACGGCCTCCAGTATCCGCTTCCTCTCGGCCTCGTATAGGCTCGGCCAGGAGGGATCGTAGTCGACCACGAGGACCGGACCGGGCAACCTTTTTCACTCCTTGGTTCGGCTGGGGCAGGTTTAAATTTTCGCCGCGCTGGGCTCTGCGGGTTTTATACGCGCCGAGCCCAATTTATCTGGGATCGGTTTGACGGAGAGGCCGTCCTTCCCGCCGAATCTGGCGCTGCTGGCGAGCATCGTCGCCGTGTCGACGGCGTCGATCCTCATCAGGCTGAGCGCCGCGCCTCCGATGGCCATAGCGACTTGGAGGATGGTCCTTTCGACGCTCATGCTCCTCCCCTTCTTCGCGTCCGGTGGCAGGCCGGGGCGGCTTGCGGCCATGTCGACGAGGGAAAAGCTAGCCCTCACGGGCGTCGGCGTGGTCCTCGCGGTCCACTTCGCGAGTTGGATAACGAGCCTGAGCCTAACCTCGGTGGCCAGCAGCGTCATCTTCGTCCACGTCGATCCCATCTTCGTGGCCCTGGTGAGCCACTTCATCCTGGGCGAGAGGGTGAATGGGCGGGTGGCGGCCGGCATAACCGTCGCCTTCGCCGGAGCCACAGTGATCGCCCTCAGCGACCTAGGTGTCGGGCAGGGTAACCTCGTCGGCGACCTGCTATCACTAATCGGCGCCGTTGCCCTCGGCACATACATCCTCGCCGGGAGGAGGCTGCGGCAGAGCCTCGACCTAGTCAGCTACGTGACGCCGGTCTACGCGACCTCCACCGCCTTGCTTGCGGCGGGGAGCCTGGCCATGGGTGTGCCGTTGGTGGGATACCCGGGCGGCGAGATGCTGCTCTTCTTCGCCATCGCCCTGGTCCCCATGATCTTCGGCCACACCGTCTACAACTGGGCGCTGAGGTGGATATCTGCGCCTGTGGTCTCCATAAGCCTCCTGGGTGAGCCCATCGGGGCATCTATACTGGCCTATATCGTATTGGCGGAGGCGCCCGGGCCCCTGGTGCTCCTCGGCGGCGCTGTGACCCTGGCCGGCATCCTGATCTGCGCCTACCAGCCGGCCAAGGCGCAGGAATAACGACTTATACACAATTTAAATGGGGTAAAAATTACATCACTTTTGTATTTAGTGTACGCTTTTTCTTTACGGAAATATTTTTTTCTTTTCTTCGATTTCTTCACGTGCCATTTCTAAGAAAAATTTGGGCATCTTTGGGGGTAGACGTGTACGCGCAAATATTTTTACTTAATTTTACTAAGTCGCGCGCGCGAGATTCTCAGCATAGTTGCTCTCGCAGTAAGAGCGCGCGCACATGCATTATAATTTATGATTTTAAATCAAACGCCTTGCTCGCAAAGCCAAGAGTGTAAACGAAAATAGAGAGATAATAACTAATACAGCCACGAATTGGATCATTCCTCTATCCATTAAATATGACTCATACAAGTTGGTATCCTTTATGTGATATTCATGAAGCTCAACTCCGCTATGCCGTCGTCCGTTCTCATCACGATATGAGAAAGTTGAGTTCTGTTTGAAGCTTAGGACAATTCCAGTCTCCTTGTCGAAGATGCATTCACGTTCATCAACCATCGACCCACGTTCATTTAGAATCTTTATTTTCCAGTGTATCCAGTTTACCAGCCTATCATTGTGCAAAGCATAAGACAGCCTGTCATCTCTAAGCAAGTGTGACATCATTGTCTCGTTTATACGTTGAGACCAAGGAGGAGCGTATATTTCCCCAGCGTTGCACGAGAAGTCGATCACCTCAGGTACGCTGTCACCGGCCTCTAAGCCCGATGGCAGGAAAAAGTGGTGCACCTCGATATCTGGATGTTCGTTGTTTGGAATCGTGGGGTCAGCGATATAGGTCCAGTTCCATATCAACCTGCCATCGTACCCTAAGTGTAATTTCTGGAAAGTTATGACATTCTCTTCAACATCGAGAACATCAATGCGGCAAACGAAGAGCATCTTATCCGTATGGTTTTCCCCGAAGTTTATGGGGTGAGTCCGTTTTTGAATGAAAAGGTAATCATACCTTACCCAGTCTCCTGGCTTGACGCCTACCTTAAGTTGGGCTGGTTCGACGGAGACCTGGGTGACTAAGATTATTATACAGAAGATGCAAGAGGTTAGAGTTCTTACTCCTCTGGTCATCATATATCTTTATATTGGAAAGAATATAAAAAAGTTCTAGAGCCCAAATTTACAGCGCATCACACCCCGAGAAATCCGCCATCAATAAAAACAGCTAGGATCTTAAGCGTTGTCAATTATACGGTGATTCAGCCCCTTTCTTACGTCTCGCCTCCACACACTATAGAATTTTTTTTAAAAAAGAATGAAACAAAATAGTATCAACCATGAACTATATAGAATTCGACACATCAGAGAAGGGCCTCAGGGCCGTCCTCGCGCACGCATGCAATCAGATAGAATAATCGAAAGAACACTCTTTTCTAATATTTTCAGCTTGAAACTCCAACCCTGATACATTCTTATACCGATCAGCTTCATACTTTATCGAAGTTTATGAGCGGCAAGAAGGGTTTCAAGGGCATCCTGTGCCTTCCCGTGACCCCATTCACGAGCGGCGACGAGCTGGACGAGAAGGCGCTCCGCCGTATCACCAACATCATCATCGAGGACGGCGCCGACGCGATCGTGCCCACGGGCGCGACAGGCGAGTTCCCGTACCTCCTACACGACGAGAGGGTTAGGGTCTGGCAGGTCGTCCTCGACGAGGCTAACGGCAGGGTGCCCGTCCTGGCGGGGACGGGCGCCGTGAGCACCAAGGAGGCAACGATGTTCACGAGGGAGGCGAAGGACCTCGGATGCGACGGCGTCATGCTCAGCCACCCCATCCTGACCAGAGCGACGGACGAGGAGGCGTACAAATACTTCGAAGAGATAACGACGAAGGTCGACATCCCCATCGTGGTCTACAACAACCCCGGGCTAGGGACGTCGATGTCCCCCGGCCTCGTCGCCAGGATCGCCTCGAACTTCGACAACGTCGTCTCCTACAAGGAGGACGACTTCAGCTACATCCGCTTCGCCGAGATAATCAGGAGGACCAAGGACAAGATCACACTCTTCACGGGAAGCCCCGCCGCCTACCTCGCCTTCCTCACCCTCGGGGCACACGGCGCGCTGGTCGCGGAGTTCCAGGCGTTCCCCCACCTGATCAAGGGCGTCAAGGAGAACTTCGAGAAGGGCGACATGGGGAGGGCTCTCCACTACCACGAGCTCATAATGAAGATGTTCAACATCATCGAGACCTACTTCGTCGGC
>CAZYUK010000118.1:0-5011 GCA_964650675.1 uncultured Candidatus Bathyarchaeia archaeon | reverse complement strand
TCAAGGTAGGCATAGGCACCGTCCTCTTCCACAGGATGAGCGGCTTCAGCGGCGGAGGCAAGATGATATGCCCCGGTGTGGCTGGCATCGAGACCATCAGGCACAACCACGGTCCTGTCGGGGGATTCGGCCCCGGACTGAAGCCCCACCAGAGCACAGGGTACATGTTAAACGACGCGAACATCCTCAGGCTGGACGCGGAGGAGTGCGCGAGGATAGCCGGCCTCGACTTCAAGATAGACACAGTCCTCAACCTGAGGCGCGACCCAATCGAGGTCTACGCGGGCGACTTCGTCCAGACTCAGAGGGCGGGCTCCAGGGCAGCCCTCCGCTGGCACCGCACGGAGTCGCCGAGGGAGATGGATGTCGTCGTCGTAAACAGCTACATGCGCCAGAACGAGCCTCAGATCAGCCTCTGGCCTGCTGCCCAGAGCGTCAAGGCGGACGGAACCATAGTCCTCTTGGCAAACGACCCCGACGGAGATATAAATCACTGGATATTCAACAGACATGGCAAGTACGTGGGCGCCAGCCTCTGGAGCGGGAAGCCCCGCACCTTGGCCAGGGGCGCACGCCTGGTCATACACAGCCCGTACAGGTTCAGGAGCTTCGAGGGAAGCTTCGCCCCCGGCACGGTCACATGGATCAAGGAGTGGGAGGAGGTAATCGACTTCATCAAGGCCCACCACGGGGACCAGCCTTCGGTCTCGGTCCTCCCCGACGGCACAAGCGGCATCCCAGAATCCTGTATAAAATAAGCAAGAGCAGTTAACGAAGCCTCCATCCAGATTGTTAGGAGGGGTATCTAGATAGACGAACCTCCATGCCTTATGCGCATAAAAAACTTATACAAGTATATACTTTTAAAAGGAATATTTATTTCTCGCGGTTCCTCACCTACCGGAAAGGTGAAAAAGATGTCCAACTGGGTAGACGAGGCTAAAAAGAGCCTCGAGGCAGGGGACAAGATAGAGAAGACCTATCCGTGCAAGTCGAATGGCGAGAGCGGCTACCTGGCCCTCTCGGACAAGAAGCTGCAGTTCATAGTCCAGAAGGGCTTCCTGAGCAAGACATACTCCAAGAAGTATGAGGTAGCCTACAGCAAGATCAAGAAGCTGGATCAGAAGGACCTTTACACGATCGAGGTCCTAGATGGCGACAATGCCGCAAAGGGCTTCAACTTCGACGAACTGCCGGCACGCGTCGTCCTGCAGAGCCTGAACCAGCTGATGCAGGCGGCTCACTGAGCCGGATCAGGTTTCTCCAAGCTGACTCGTCCATTCAACTCTTTTTTTCGTTACTTTTACATGAGCCGACGCCACCCAGTAACGCATGGGTAACTCCGCCATACAGATAGACGAGAGGGACAACGTCGCCACGGCCACAGGAGACATCGATCAAGGTGATCCAATAGAGGTGATCAGCCCGGACGGCGCCGTCATCTTCAGGTCGAAGGCCGAGGAGGCGATCCCGTTCGGCCACAAGCTCGCCATCAGGCCCGTGAAGAAGGGAGAGGATATAATCAAGTACGGCGAGGTCATAGGAGTCGCCTTGAAGCCGATCCCGTCCGGAGCCTGGATCCACACGCACAACGTCGGAAGCGCGAGGCTGCCGTCCAGGGGGAGGGAGGAGGGCGTGCTATGACAGCTAGGAATATGACCGAGTTCTACGGTTACCTCCGACAGGACGGCTCCGTCGGTGTCCGTAACCATCTGCTTGTCATCGCGCCGATAGACTGCAGCTTCGAGCCGGCGAAGAAGATCGCCGCGCAGGTGGAGGGCGCAGTCGCGGTGACCCAGTACCACGGCTGCGGCAACGACTCGGTGCTCGTGCACAACCTCGTCGGGACGGGGCTGAACCCCAACGTCGCCGCCGTCCTCGTCATCGGGCTGGGATGCGAGACCCTCACAGCTGACATAGTCGCCGACGGCATACGACCCAGCGGGAAGCCGGTGGAGAGGCTCGTCATCCAGGAGGAGGGTGGCACCCTGAGGACCCAGGAGAAGGCCGTCCACATCCTGCGGCGCTGGGCTCAGGAGGTCGCCGGGCTCAGGCCAGAGCCATTCCCGATGTCAAGGCTCACCCTCGCCGTCGAGTGCGGAGGATCGGACGCCACGAGCGGCCTCGCCGCGAACCCCGCCGTCGGGGTCGCCTGCGACAGGCTGATCGACGAAGGCGGCACCGTCATCTTCTCCGAGCCGCAGGAGATGATAGGCACACAGCACATCCTCGCCAGGAGGGCCGTCAACAAGCAGGCGGCTGACGACATCTACAAGATGATCGACAGGGAGGAGGTCCGACTGAAGGCCAGGGGGGTCGACAGCCGCTGGATGAGCGCCGGGAACATAGACGGAGGCCTCACCACGATAGAGGAGAAGAGCCTGGGCGCCATCCGCAAGGGGGGCACTAGGCCCGTGCAGGGGGTCCTCTGGAACGATTGGGACAGGTTCGACCGCCCGACCCGCCCAGGACTGTGGCTGCAGGACGGCACGGGCTGGGACGTCCCCAGCGTCACACACATGGTCGCCGCCAGGGCCCAGGTCGTATGCTTCACCAGCGGCCAGGGGAGCACCACCGGCCACGCGGCCGCGCCCGTGATAAAGATCACAGGCAACCCGGTCACCTACGCCCAGATGGGGGACAACATGGATGTCAACGCCGGCACCATCCTAGACGGCTCCGAGAGCCTGAACAGCGTCGGCGAACGGATCTACGGGGCCATCGTGGAGACGGCCTCGGGGAAGAGGACCAAGGCGGAGGCGCTGGGCTTCAGAGACTACATAGTCTTCTGCAGGAGCAGGGCAGCCGAGCACCTGCTCGGCCACTGCTGAAAACAGGCCACGAACCCATTATCCGGGGATTGATGAGGCTTAGTTCTCCCTGAGGACCACTTCGTCGTACTCCTTCTCGACCTTCAGCTTGTGGCCGAGCTCCATCTGGGCGAATTTCTCCCACATCTTCCCCACGGGGTGCGCGTTGAACTCCTTGCCGAGGGCCGTGTAGAACTCGTAGGCGAGCTTCTCGCTCTTCGCCGCGAAGATCAGTATGTCCTGGTACGAGGCGTCCGGGTTGAGGGGCTCCAGCCTGAGGGGGTCCGAGACCTTGAGGTCGGAGACGGTCCTCTTCAGGTCGGCCCGATTGGAGGGATCCATGACCTTCCTCGGGTCCTTCAGGGCGTCCACGAAGTATTGCCTGTGCTTCGCCTCGTCGCCCGCCAGCTCCTTCAGCAGCTGCACCGAGCCTGGCCTGTTGACCTTCTTCTGGGCGTTCGTGTAGAGGTTGTAGGCGCCCGTCTCCAGCGTGACGCCTATCCGCAGCGCATCCTCGACCGTCAAACCCCCCGCAGACATGGCTTTCATGATGATCGCTGGAACGGTTCATATTAAACTCTCCCGCGGAGGGGATACCATATAAAGAGCCAGGGGACAATCCCTACCCTGTGAAGCATAAGGGTAGCTGCGGGGTAGAGATCGTGGCGACCGGCGACGAGCTGATGTACGGCCGCATCCTCGACACCAACTCGAACTGGATTGCCAAGCGCCTCGCCGAGCTCGGGGCGAACCTCAGGAGGGTCACTATGGTCGGCGACGACGACGCGGACATAATCGACGCCCTGCACGAGGCGCTGCACAGGGACGCCGACATCATAGTCTTCACTGGCGGCCTCGGGCCTAGCGAGGACGACTTCACAGTCGACTCCATCGGCCACGCCCTGGGGAGGGGGGTCACGTACGACCCTGTCGGCCTCGAGAAGATCAGGGAGATATACAGCCGCCGCGGCCAGACCGACCTCACGAGGGCGAGGAGGATGACGAGGGTCCTGGAGGGCTCGAGGGCGCTTCAGAACCCGGCCGGCATGGCCGTCGGGATGGAGATTGATGAGGGTGGCAAGACGATCTTCACCCTCCCTGGCGTCCCCCAGGAGATGCAGGCGATGTTCGACCTGCACATCGCACCTATGATAGAGGGCAGGGCGAGGAGCGTCTTCCTCGCCAGGACGCTCAGCGTCTCGATGGTCTGGATGGACTTCTTCCCGGTCTACAGGCAGCTGCAGGCAGACTACCCGGACATCTACATCAAGAACGCGGCGACGCCGCCGGAGGCTGACGAGGACAGGAGGAGGGTCATCCCGATCAAGGTCGACATAGTCCTCGAGGCTCCGAGCAGGGAGGAGGCGGAGGCGAGGATGGACGCGCTGCTCCTGGAGTACCAGCGCCGCATAGACGCCGCCGGAGGCGGCAAGATAGAGCTCAGATGATGTTTTACGCCTCGGCCTTCTTGACGAGGGGGCCGAGCGAGGTGAACTCCGCCCCGTCGAAGTAGGCCCTGAGCTTCCGGCAGAGGGCGTCTACGTGGACGCTGACCTGGCTCCAGCTATCCCTGTCACGGATGGTCACCAGACCCTTCTCGAGGGTGTCGTAGTCGACTGTGACGTCCAGCGGCGTGCCTATCTCGTCCTGCCTAGCGTACCTTCTGCCGATCGAGCCGCTGTCGTCGGAGGCGACGATGAACCCGTCATCCACCAGCATGCCGCCTACCTCGGCGGCCTTCTCGGGCAGGCCGTCCTTGGTGACGAGGGCGAACACGCCGACGTCGTAGGGGGCCAGCCTGCGCGGGAAGCCGAAGATGTTCCTCTTCTCTCTCCTCAGGTAGGCGGTCTCCAAGGTGACGTAGAAGAGCCTCTCCAGCCCGAAGCTGGGCTCGACGACGTGCGGTATGAACCTGCTCCCATCCTGCCTGAGGACCGACATGTCCTGGCCGGAGCCGGCCTGGTGAGCCCTAAGGTCGTAGTCGGTCCTGTAGGCGTGGCCGGCGACCTCGGTCCAGCCCCAGCTGTCGAGGCGCACCTCGTGGTCGTACGTCTGGGCGCTATAGTGGCTCCTCTCCCCGGGCAGGTGGGCGCGGAACCTCTGCCGGTCCTCCGCGACGCCAAGGGCTGAGACGAACCTCTTGGACAGCGCCATGAAGTAAGCCTGCCACTCCGTGAGGAGGCAACCCTCCCCCACGGCAT
>CAZYUK010000117.1:0-5044 GCA_964650675.1 uncultured Candidatus Bathyarchaeia archaeon | reverse complement strand
ACAGCGACCATGTCGCCCAAGACTACATGTTCAAGGAGGTCGCCATCTTCGACGGACCGATGGCGAGAGAGGCGAGCAGGAGGGGCTACGACAACGAGAAGATGATCCACCTGGTCGCCGAGGGGATGACCTGGAAGCCGTTGCCCAAGAGTTTCGATGCTAAGACCTACCATGTGCCGCCGTTCAAGGTGAGCCACTGGCTCCACGACGGGGACATCATCGACCTCGGCGGGAGGAGGCTTGAGGTCTTTCACACACCCGGACACAGTGACGACAGCATCTGCATGCTAGAGAGGAACGCCCGCCTCTTCTGGACCGGTGACCTCTTCTACACCGGCGGCATCTACACGTACCTTCCCGGTGGCGACATCCCCACGTTCATCAAGAGTTACCAACGGATGATCGGCCTCATGCCATACTACGACCGGCTCATGCCTAGCCACAATGAGCCGCTGGTCGAGAAGGAGATACTTCTTAGAGTCTACGAAACCATCCGGCGCATCGCGGAGGGGAAGGAGAAGAAGTACATCGAGGGAATGGATGGAGACATAAGAGTCCGCCGTTACAATTACGATCGCTTCAGCATCGTCACGAGGGTCGAATGAGGATCTTTTCCTCCTTTTTTAGTATAATGGCTTGGTCTCCTCGTTATCGGTATTCTTCCTCATAACGTGCGAATATGCGTCCGATCCCATCCTCAGCCAGAATTATGAGTCGAGGCTGTCTTCGTCCATTTCAAAGAGGACATTTTCATAAGCCCAGAAGCGTATCAGTCAATTATGTTCAAACAGGTAATCGAGATATTCGAACTCCTGGACAGCGCCAAGGCATCAGGCAAGGATGCCGCCGCCCTCCTGAGGTCGAGGGGGGTAGACGATATATCAGTGAAGACGATAAGGGGCAGGAAGGGCCAGACCGACTTCATAAAGGTTCGGATCCCCGGGTCAGAGGGAAAGATGAACGGGGGGAAGGCGCCTACGCTCGGCATCGTGGGGAGGCTCGGAGGGGTCGGCGCCCGCCCCGAGATGATCGGTCTCGTCTCCGATGGCGACGGCGCAGTCACCGCCCTCTCTGTCGCCTTAAAGCTCGCCGACATGAAGGCGAATGGCGACGTGTTGAAGGGCGATTTGGTGCTCGCCACCCACATATGCCCAAACGCGCCGGTGCAGCCACATAAGCCTGTGCCATTCATGGGGTCACCCGTCGACATGGCCGCGATGAACAGGGAGGAGGTCGACATGGACATGGACGCGGTCCTCAGCGTCGATACAACGAAGGGGAACAGGATCGCCAAGTGGAGGGGCTTCGCCATAACACCGACGGCGAAGGAGGGCTGGCTGCTGAAAGTCAGTGACGATCTGGTCACCATAATGGAGATAGTGACCGGACGTGTCGCAAGGGTCTGCCCCATAACCACCCAGGACATAACCCCCTACGGCAACGACCTGGACCACATTAACAGCATCATGCAGCCATGCATAGCGACAGATGCGCCAGTCGTAGGCGTAGCCATCACGACTGAGACGGCCGTTCCAGGCTGCGCCACGGGTGCCAGCCATCTCACGGATGTAGAGGAGGCCGCCCGCTTCTGCGTCGAGGTCGCCAAGGCCTTCGGGAATGGGCTCTGCAGCTTCTACGATGCCGAGGAGTGGGGGAACATCGTCGATAGGTATGGCGCCCTCAAGCAGCTTCAAACCCTCGGAAATGAGGGGTGAAGCTCCCATAATGAACCTTTTTTCACCTCATCTGGCTGGATTTATAAGCACCTTTTCCCACGGTTGATCTGGGGTGTCATGTTCAAGAAGGTCCTCGTCGCGTACGACGGCTCTGATCACGCCAAGCATGCTCTCGAGTACGCTGTAGACGTTGCGAATATCAGGAAGGGGACCCTGTACATCCTAACCGTGGTACCCAAGGTAACATTACCTATATTCCCGGACGAGGGCTTCGGAGCTGCGCCGATAACAGCCGCCCAGGATTTTGGCGAGTACCAGGACCGGATGAAGGAGATGTACAAGAAGGCTCTGGATGAGGCCGTCAAATACATCAAGGAGGACTTCCCGGGCCTCAAGTTCGAGACCATCCTCATCGAGGGAAGGCCCTCTGCGACAATCGTCGAGCAGGCCGAGAAGAACGACGTCGACCTCATCGTTATGGGTAGCCGTGGCCTCGGAGGCATCTCCGGGTGGATACTGGGGAGCACGAGCCGCCGCGTCGTCGATTCCTGCACAAAGCCCGTGCTCATAGTCAAGTAGTCCGGCTAGGGCAACACTTTTTCTTCCCGAACCTAAGATGGCTTAGGAGGTGCCTTGGCTCGGAGCCGATAGATGCGCTGAGGAAGGCGGGCAGCATCGCGTCCACAATCAGGAGCAGGATACGCGGAGAGGTGAAGCCCGGCGTCAAAATAATCGACATCTGCGATAGGGTGGAGGGGATGACCGCTGAACTCGGAGGCAGACCAGCCTTCCCCTGCAACGTCGACATAGACAGAGTCGCCGCCCACTACACAGCCTCGGTCGCAGATGGCTCCACGATCCCGGAGAACTCCCTTGTGAAGATCGATATCGGTGTTCATGTCGAGGGTTATATCGCGGACACAGCCATCACCGTCTGCCTGAACCCGGAGCTTCAGTACTACGTGGATGCCGCGGAGGCGGCCCTCGGGGAGGCTATCAGGAATGTCAGGACAGGGGTCAGGGCATCAATCGTCGGGGCGGCCATAGAGCAAACGATCAAGGGCAGAGGCCTCAAGCCCATCAGGAACCTAACCGGACACAAGATGGCGAGGTTCGTCGTCCACGCTGGGAGGTCGATACCTAATGTCGGCGGCCTGGACAATCACGCCCTCGAAGAGGATGAGGTGTACGCCATCGAGCCCTTCACCGTGCCTCCGAACGCCGCCGGTGAGGTCCGTGACGGCGCCCCCAGCAACATCTACAGGTTTGACAAGAAGAGGGGCGTCTCTGACCGGTCGAAGGAGATACTGAGGTTCATCCAGTCAGAGTACAGGACACTGCCATTCGCCAGCCGCTGGGTGTTGAGGAGGTTTCCCGGAACGGAGGGAGTCAGAGCCTTCAACGAGCTGCTGACCTCCAGAATCATTGATGGATATCCCCAGCTAGTTGAGAAAAGCAACGCGATGGTGGCTCAGGCCGAGCATACCGTCATCGTGAAGGCGGACGGCTGCGAGGTCACAACTCGGTAGGCTGCTTCTTCCCCGCCTCTTCCTTCTTCTGGGCGATGCGTGTGATCATCATCTTGCCGTCGCAGCGGGTGCACGGCTCGTCGTCCTTGAAGACGTAGTCGCCGCGCTGGAAGTCTCTGACCCTCTTCAGGTTGCACTTCGGGCACTCGAGGGTGGTGACGACGTTCACCCTGGTCACGTCCGTCTTCTGCTGCACGGTGACAGCCTTGGTCCTGAAGAACATGTAGCCTATCGCCGCGAACCCTGTCGCGCCTATGAGCATGTACATGTAGGCGATGTCCTGATTATCCGTGCCGTAGCTCTGGAAGCCCATATAGAGGCTGATGAGGGCCAGGACGCCGATTATCATTATCAGGGCTAGGCCGAACCACGACTGGCTCATGCTCGTCATCTGGGCTCCGCGGTCACCGCCACTCTCGCCCATTTACTGTGCCACCCCCACCGTATTCCCTATGCCTGCTACCAACACGGTATCGCCTTCCTGGGTGTAGTTTAGCACCGTCCGTTTCACAGCCTCCACGGCCTTGTCTACACCATCGAAGAGGGGGTCGACGAGTGGAGACACGACGTGTTCTATCCCCTCCTTTATTGCGACGGCGTGCAGTGGGACGTCATACTTCTTCGCCGTCTCCTCCATCTGGTACTTGTCGACTCCGGGGCCGCCTATGGCCGCACCGACGCCCTCAGCCACGGAGCCGACAGCCTCGCCCTCAAGCTTGCCCGCGGCGTCGACGGTGATTATGATCTTGACCTTTCCCTTCTTCTTGTCGAGGATGTTCCTGATCGCCTCCCCGGGCTCGCCTACCGAGCCGCCTGGGCCCCTGGCCTTCATCACTATGAGCATCCTGCCCTCGAAGGGTACCTCCGCGGCGATCGTTTCCTTCGCCACCTCCTTGTTCGGGTAGCCGTGCATCAGCTTCCCAGCGACAATGGCGCCAACGGAATCGCCTACGGGCATCCCCTCCTGGAATGCCTGCAGGGCTGATGAGTACGCCTCGATCTCCTGCATCAGCATGGGCAGGATCATGTGTATCTGCATTATGACATAGATGTTCATGGTCTTCTTCCCGAGGAGGTAGTAATGCCTGACGACTTTGTAGTAGATGTTAAGCGCCATCGATGCCTCGAGCAGGTTCTCGATGTTGTTCCTTTCACTCTCTGAGGCGTTCGGCGCTATGTTCTTCACCTCGTACTCCCAGACATCCTCGCGTGTGTCGAGTATCTGCTTCAGCTTCCATACGACGCCAGCCGGATCCATGTCGATGGGCGATATGACGAAGTGGTCCATGAACCTGTCCACATCGGCGGAAACATCCTTCCCGGGTTTCCCAAGATCATTGATGGTCTTTATCGCCGTCTCCCTTCCCTCGTCCCTGATCGACTTCACCTTGCGAAGTGTGACCTCGACCTGCCTGAGCATCTGGAGGGTCTGGATCCGCTGAGCATAGAAGATGTAGACGATGAATGCCAGGCTGAATAAGGTCTGAATGATCATCGATAGTTCGCTGTCAGTCTGCAGGAGCTGACCAACGAGGGGTATCATTTTGATCACTGCAGTTGAAGGCAGATAATAAGTTATAAAGTTTCGTATAAAGCGGAAGTTAATGGCCGAGCGTCATTTTGTATGATATCACTAGCACATCGTCCAGGCCTTTGGCTACCGCTATGACAAATTTTTTTAATCCGCCTTCTAGGAAGGGATAAGGATGATCAGTTACGCGGCTAAGAGGATAGTGCGAGGGCGAGGCCTGTTCTTAGCCCTCTTCATGAGCGTCGTCCTTGCCGCGACTCTGTTTTCAGGGATCCTGCAGGGCTCTGATGCTGTCGGTGTATCCCCTG
>CAZYUK010000116.1:0-5119 GCA_964650675.1 uncultured Candidatus Bathyarchaeia archaeon | reverse complement strand
AGCTGGAAGTCGATGTCCTTCACCTTCACAGCCTGCCCGTAGGAGAGGTCGTTCCTCTGCCTCAGCATGCTGTCCAGCTCGATGTACTCGAAAGGCAGATAGTAGCTGTTCAGCTTGATCATGTCCTCCACGAGGATCTTCACCATCTCCGTCGTCGTCGCCGTCGCGAAGAAAGGCTTCCTCTCAGACAGATAGAACATGGGCACCCCGCCCGAGTGGTCGAGGTGCGCGTGGGCTATCACTATGCCGTCGAGCTCCCTGGCCCTGACGTGGGCCGGGAACACCGTAGGCTCCCCCACCCTCACGCCGTAATCAAGTAAGAGCTTAGCCTCGTCAGAATCCACGAGGATCGCATTACGGCCTACCTCATGGGTCCCACCCATGAAACTGAGCTTAACCATACCTTCTATACCTAACCTTGAAACGAAGCGACCCGCCTATCACGGGGCCCATGCCCGCGGATCGATTCAGTCCATTCCCCGGCGCACCAGGAGCCTAGGGGGACGATGCATCTATCGGCGGGATGCACTTATCTCTTTCCCCGACGCCCATCGAATAAAAAGGTATTGTACAAAGAATCCACACGACTACTTCAGCGAGGGGATGCGGCTTAGGAGAGCTATCAGGTCCCTCGCGGCCTCGTCCCCCCATGGATGGGTTGAGACTGATTTCTCAACGACCACGCCGAGCTTCTCACCTACCTCCCCCACCGCCTCAGCCATGATCATATCCAATGCCTCATCACCTCCGTGGAGGATGATGCGACGGAACCCCCCGAGGCGGAGGTGCCTCGTGACACTCTGGGCCGTGAACCTTATTGTCTCCTCATCGGCCGGCTCAGCCATGTCAAATTGAGACAGCGGATAGGTCTCTGAGAGGTCTTCGGGTATACATCCGTATGGCGGAGCGTAGAAGCAGACGAAGAGCCTGTCGAAGGCTTCGCCAAGCTCCGTGAAGAGGACCCTGCGTAGTCTCCTGTAGGCGGGGTCCATCCTGTATGGTCGTGTGCCCGGCGCCTTGACGAGGAGAAGCGTGTCGGCTCCGTCGGGAGGTGAATAGTTCTCATCGAGCAGCCTGTTGTAGCGTGTCACCTCAGGCCTGGCCAGGCTGTGGTAGTCGTAGTAGAAGACGCCGTGCCCCTTGAAGAGGGGGCTCCCCTTCTCCATGGCATCCCTATAGTCGATGAGCTTCTTGAGCGCCGCCGTCATGGATGGGTGCCCCCTGCTCCGCCTCTCTACGAGGTCCCACAACGAGCCCTCGAAGATCGCCTGCCTGATGGTGTCGATCTCCGTCATGCAGGCGTGGAGGTTGTGCTCCGCGAGGAGGCGCTCCCTCTCCCCCTTCGTCATCTCCCTGAGGTCCTCGGCTGATCGTCCCTGGCAGACGGGGCAGGAGCATGGGAGGTAGCTCAGATCCCTGATCCTCGAGGTGCCCATGGTCGTCATGTACCTGTCGTCCTTGGCGTAGAGCGCGTACGATGCGGAGTCGAAGAGGTCGCAGCCCAACGCGACGGCTAGGCTGAACATCATCGGGTGGCCCGCGCCGAAGAGGTGCAGAGGCCTGTCAGGGGGCAGGTTGAGCTTCGCGGACATGATCATGTCGACGAGGACCGGGAACATGTAGCGCTCCATGACCTCGGTGGGGCTCCCTAGGGCGTGTATCTGATACGGCATGCCGCCGACGAGCCTGGCCGACCTAGCGACGAGGTCGAGGTGCCTGCCCCCCTGCACAGGCCCCACCCAGAGGGCCCGGCTGCCCTCGATGAGGGGCAGGGCGTCCCTGGCCCGGCGGAGGGTCTCATCGACCGTCCACTCAACCCTTTCCCTGGGGACATCCCAGCCGGTGGGGATGTCGAGTATGATGGCTATGTCGGACCCTATCCTCTTCTGGAAGTCGATGATCTCCTCCTGTGTGACCTCCACCCCTCCGTAGACGAGTATCTGGTAGGCGCCCGAGTCGGTGGCCACGACGCCGTCGTAATCGAGGAGCCTGTGAACGTCGAGGTCGGCCTCCTCGCCGAGGTTCTTCCTGATGATATAGGAGTTGGTTATCACGATGTCGCATCCGAACTCCTCCCTCATCCTCCTAGGCGATATCGTCTGGGAGATCGGATTGATGACAGGCATGAAGGCCGGCGTCTCTACCTCACCGCTCTTCGTGGTCAGCCGCCCTATCCGTCCTAGAAGGTCCCTGTCGCGCAGTTCGAAGGCCAACTCTCAGCCTCACCTCCGTGGAGCCCAGGCTTTTCCAACTAAATTGATATAACTACACCTTTCTCAGTTAAGACTTGATGGGGTCCTTGTCTTCTCATAAAAATGAGGTTCTAAGGCTAGACCTGCGTCGTCTCCGTTAGGAACCGCTGATAGATGTCCTTCACCCTGTCGGCGGCGGGGCCTGTCCCCTCGATTATCCCCTGCTCGTTGAGCCGTATCTTACCCATAACGACTATCACACCGGCCTCGGCGTATAACTGAACCATGTTGGGGAAGACTCTCTCGAGGCGCTCCTTCAACCCCTCGAGGTTGAACGGTCGCTCTGTGGCGAGGATCCTGGCTACATGCGAGCCTGCCAGGAAAACCCTGTGGGTGAGGGTCCCCTTCTCCCCCTTGACGTTGCCCAGGCAGATGCTAAGAGTGCTGGAGTCGAAGCCCAGGAACTCGCCCTCGTACGTCTTCCCGCCTACGTCGACGACGATCACCGGCTTGGAGACGAGTTGGCCGAGCTCCTCGAAGAACTTCCTGCTGGTTACGGCAGCCAAGATCGATACCTCTTCATGGAGAGATACCTATAGCCTATATAAGAATAGCAAACTCGCCGCTGTCGATGAAATTGGATCCAGCTTGAGGCTGACCTAGACATCGAGGTGCCTGAAGGTCGGGGTCAGGTCCTCCCCTCCAGCCCTCCTCATCTTCAGCCTCTGCAGGAGCCTCCTCGCCTCCGCCGCGGTCTCAGCCCTGCCCACGACCCTCAGGTCTCGGATCTCGGCCCTATAACCGCATTTAGGGCAGGAGCGCGTCTTTTTCGAAGCGTCCGCGATCATGAGCTCGCCGCAGTGGGGGCAGTTGACGACGACGAACAGACTCAGAGCCCCCTCAGCAGCCCCTCGACCTCGGGCCTCGTCATCCAGTCGATCCCACCGAATCTGTGTCTCCTTCCTCCATTGATAACGTCTAGGATCTCCCACACGATGTCAATGGTCTCCCTCCCCGTGGTGTCCACCTCGCAGATCTTCCCGTGATCCTGGGTCCTCAGGGCATCTTCGAGTAGGACGCCGAGCAGCTCCGCCTCAACGTTCTCCCTCACTTTCTCCCTGCCGTAGCCCTTTGACTCGAGCACGGACTTGAGGGTCCACGGCGCCCTCCTCAGGACGAAGACGTGGTCCACGTTTTTTCGGTCGACTATATCGGCAGCGTAGTGGCCGTCGATTACGAGTGGGCGTTCACTTGCCTCAATCAAGGCGGTAAGCCTCCTCCTCATGGCCTCCTGGTCTATGACCGTGGTGTCTCTCTCGACATCCTTCTCAGCCACAAGGTTCTCCTGGAAAGCAAGCTTCGAAAGTTCGATGTGGGTTCCATCAATTTCTCGGGCGAGGGCTTCGGAGACTGTTGTCTTCCCAACGCCGGGTACGCCGGTGATCAGGATCACTGGAGGATCTTCGGTCATGCCTTGAGCCGCTCAGCCCTTTGGCTTCTCCTTCTCCTCTTCCTCGACCTTGGTGGCGTCCAGCTGTATGAGGTCGCCGAGCGTCCTCGGCCCCGTCGGCTTGGACAGGATCTTCCCCTTGATGGATTCGTCCCTCTCCATCACGTCGATGCCGAGGTGGAACTTGATCTTCTGGGCGAGCTTCTGATCAGGCGTCAGCTCCCCCTGCTCGAGCTTCTTGATGATCGACTCCTTCTCCTGCATCCTCTTGGCCAGGTCCTCGACGCTGAGCCCCCTCCTCTGCCTCGCCTTCCTGATGACGGCGCCGTAGTCCTCTATGAGTGCGAACTGCTCGACCGCGTCGACGTCGCTCCTCGGCTGCGGCCTAGGCCCCCTGGCCCGCTGCTCCGGTGGCCTCGTCGGCTTGGTCGGCGACCACTCCGCAGAGCCGAAGCTCGCGCATCTGCCGCAGACAGTGAGCTTGGCGCCCTCGATGATCCTGCGCTGCGGAGTGCCCAGAATCTCCCTGCCGCAGACCTCGCACCGCATCCCTTTTTCCCCTATACCTCTGCAGTGAATCGGCTTATAAATGCTCAGCGCGCCGATCAGTGTGTGATGAAGGGGGACCTGAGGCGGATCAGGGGCATCGCCGACTACCAGTTCGGCCGCGGCGCAGGGACGGTCCTCTTCCCAGATGAGGTGTCGATAGACTACTCCAGGAATACGGGCCGCATAAGACACATCTATGTAGGTGAGGAGCTCCTCGCCGCCTTCAGGCCAAACGACGGCCTATTCACCCTGACGATAGGGGGGGCGAAGCGGCTCACGTCTGGCCTCGATGGTTTTGGTTACTTCGTCAGGGTCAGCGACGATGTCTCCGATTTCATAGGCAAGGGCAGGAACGTCTTCGCGAAGCACGTTGAAGATGCCGGGGAGAAGATCAGGCCGGGAGACGAGGTTATAGTAGTCGATTCGGGCAGGAACGTCCTAGGCGTGGGTAAGGCGCTCCTCGTGAAGGAGGAGATGCTCGCCTTCAAGAGGGGCCTGGCCGTGAAGGTGAGGCGGGGCAGGGATACGGACCGCTAGTCCCTACTCGAACTTGGAGAATAGCTTGACCTTCTTCCTTGTCGTGCCCTTGGCGAAGTGAGGGGCCCTTGTCACGGTGTCGTTGGACTTCTCCACCTCCCTCGCCTCGTCCGCTAGGACGGCTGCCTGCCTCATCAGCTCATGGGCTCCAGCCAGCACGGGGAGGAACTTCTCAGGCTCCTCCAACTTAAAGGTTCCCTCAGCGGAGAGCCTGGCCACCTGACGCGCCGACTCGTAGGCCGCCATCGCCTTGCCGTAGGCGTAGGGGTTCTCTATGCCGCTGAGGGCGAGGGCAGTCTCCTTCTCCACGACGACCTGGGGCAGGACGGGCTTCTCGCCGTTCGCCATCTGCTGTATCACCTTGTCGAGCTCGGTCTGAACCACCCTGAAC
>CAZYUK010000115.1:0-5159 GCA_964650675.1 uncultured Candidatus Bathyarchaeia archaeon | reverse complement strand
GAGAAGAGCTTGGCGACCTGTTGGACGGCGACGAGCCTGACGCCGCCCTGCTTCTTGAGTATCTCCTCGACGTGGTCGGGGGCTTCCACCTGCTGCCGCTCCGAGAAGGCGCAGACGATGTGTATCCTGCCGAAGGCTTCGCGGATGTCTAGGCAGGCGCGCTCGGCGAGGCTGAGGAGGAGGTCCATGTCGAGGGTGGTCCTAGAGCGGCGGTAGTTCCCGCAGAGCACGTGGATCGCCCTCCCCTCCCCGTCCCTGACGGCCTCTATGAGGAGGTGGTGGAGCAGCCTGTCTGGGAGGCCGCCCCTCTCTGTGCCGTAGAAGAGGTACATGAGGCCGGGCTCCAGCCCCCCGACGAGGCGGTCTATCCCCTGGATGCCCGTGGATAGGAGCCTGGCCGCGGCTCGCCTCTCAAGCATCTCCAGGGCGGGCTCGAAGCCGCCGGCCTCGTACGGGGCACGGGTGACCATTTGCAGTGCCCCTCCACCCCCTCAGCCCTCTTAAATTGGACGCAGCATCCGTGAGGTGGGAGGGATGGGTGAAAGTGTCTATTTTATTTGAAGCTTGTATTCTGCGTTCCGGAAGACCTTAGATTGAAAACCTCTTTAACCGCCCAGTATCTAGGACGTAACGATGGTCGAGGGAATATTGACGATCTCCGCACACCCGGATGACGAGACGCTTGGGTGTGGTGGAACGTTGGCGCTCCACGCCGCCAGGGGCCAGAGCGTCGATCTCCTCTGCCTGACACGTGATCCACCCGAGAGGCGGGGCGAGCTCCTGAGGGCTTCCGGGGCTCTCGGGGTGAGGGAGCCCATCATATTCGAGGAGAGGGAGGTCGTTCCCTGCTCTGATCTGATTCGGAGGATATCGGACGTCATCGAGGGTATTAGGCCCAGGGTCGTCATAACCCACCTCCCATTCGACTACCACAGAGAGCACAGGTTGGCGTACGAGGCTGTCAAGGAGGCCATAGAGTGGGCGGCGCATACCACGGCCTACCAAAAGCCTTGGCTCGTCCAAAGGTTGCTCCTCATGGAGGTGAATACGCTCATCCCGAGCCCCCACGTCCTCGTCGACATTACGGGTTCCTTCGACAGGAAGAAGGAGGCGCTCGGCTGCTACAAGAGTCAGTTAGGCAAGTTCTCCTGGGGCTACTATGAGAGGTTCAGCCTGGAGAAGGCAAAGCTGAGGGGCGCTCAAGCGGACTGCGGGTACGCCGAGGCCTTCCTTGAGGAGCCTCTCGCAAAATGCAGTCCCTTCTACGAGGCGAAGAGGACGGAGAGCGTATTATAAACCCTTAAAACCTGCCGTTGAGCCCCATTCAGTATCGGGCGATCAGGATGAATCTGTACGGGCTTAGGGTGCTAGACTTCCACGCTCACTTCCCCATTCAACGGTCCACAGGCGGAAGCTCAAGCTACATCAGGGCGATAGTTGAGAAGTACGGCGAGGAGAAGACGAAGATAATCATGGAGCAGACCGCCAAGTACCGCGAGGAGTGGAGGCACAGGTGGGGCTTCGACCCGCCCGAGTCCGGCAGCCACACAGATAAGGAGCAGGCGGAGCGCTGGGTCGCCGACATGGACGGGAAGGGCGTCGAGAGGGTCAACTTCGTCATGGGCGGAGGAAACGACAACCTCGCGCGCATAGTCAAGATGCATCCAGACAGGTTCACCGGCTTCGCACACCACGACCTCTTCTCCGAGGATGCCGCCGCGGAGCTGGAGAGGGCTGTGAAGAAGCTTGGCCTCCGTGGATACAAGATGATAGCCTCAGCGCTTACTCGCCCGGTTGATGATAAGGCGGCCTACCCCGTCTGGGAGGTTGCTGAGAGGCTGGACATCCCTGTCCTCATCCACTTCGGCGTCCTGGGAGGGGGCGGGGGTCCCGCCAGGAGCCTCCGTAACCTCGATCCCCTCAGCCTGTGGGAGGTCGCCGCATCGTTCCCGACGCTGAAGTTCGTCATACCACACTTCGGCGCCTGCTACATCAGGGAGCTCCTCCAGCTGTGCTGGAGCTGCCCCAACATCCTCATAGACACATCTGGCTCCAACCAGTGGATGGCTTGGATGCCGTACCCCCTCACGCTCAGGGACCTCTTCAGGAAGGCGATAGAGACCGTCGGGGCCGAGAGGATAGTCTTCGGCACGGACTCGAGCTACTTCCCACGGGGCTTCTCGGAGGACTACCTCAAGGAGCAGGTGAGGGAGTGCAGGGCGATGGGCCTCAATGAGGGGAGCATAGAGAAGATATTCTACGGGAACGCTGCGAGGCTTCTCAAGCTTGAGTAGCCGGATCCTGCAAGGGTTTTTATTAGCTCCCGAGAATCAGCAGTAATAACCCTGAGGGTTCCGCCTTGGCCCTGGATGAGAGCGCCACACCCCTGCATAATCTGTATACAGGATACCTTTACAGGAATGAGAATCCCGAGGCTGCCAGGGAGCTATGGGGGCTCATCCCGCGCACAATGGGGGAGGCATATGAGGCTCTCGTCGAGACACGGAAGAGTTACAGGCTAAATGAGGGAAGGGTAGAGGAGTTAGCGAAGACCGTCAGGCGGAAGATGAGAAGCCTCGGCGTCCTCACCGGCCCTGTCTCCGAGGCGCTGGATCGCCTCCGAAACGGCGTCGTAGAGGCCGGGCAGCAGCCGATGTGCCTCGGTGGCTCAAGCCTGATTCTAAACAAGATGGTCTACATCCACGCCATCAGTCATCTCGGCGATGATGGTTTCGTCCCGCTCTTCTTCGTGGCAGACTATGATGGCGTCCAGCCCGAGTTGCTGAACATGAGGACCCCGAGCCCCTCCTCACGTGGCCTACTCGTGTCCTACCCCGCGCCGCCGGAGTTCATGGGCTCCCCCATCCACAACCTCCCGAATCCCGACGAGGAGTGGCTGTTCAAGGCCATCGAGAAGATCGAGGGAAACTACAGGGGTCTGCTGAGGGGGGTCGAGCAGGGAGCCCAGCAGAGGACGATTCAGAACCTATCACAAATATTCACCATCATCAGGAACGGGTACTACTCCACCGAGAACGTCTCCGATTTGTCGACTAAGGTCTTGGCGTCGCTCGTCGACGTCGAGGGCGGACTCGGCATTCCCTTCCTCGTGGCCTCGGATCCTGATGCGAGGAGGCTCTTCCAGGAGGGCCATGAGCTCCTCCTCGGCGAGCCAAAGAGGAGCCTCTTCGTCGAGGCTTCCAACAGGGCCGTCGACGTCATAGAGGGGCTCGGCTTCAGATCTCAGATCGGGAGAAGAGACTATGATTACGTTCCCTTCTTCCTCGAGTGCTCGACTCCCAGCTGCCACGGGAACAGGATAGAGCTAAAGTACAGGAGGGACGAAGGCTCCTCCTCAGCCTCCGTCCAAGGGAGATGTGGCAGGTGCGACGAGTTACACGAATACTCCTTCAACGCCGCCGAGCCGGACCTCTCGGAGATCGCGGGCAGTATAACGCCCAGGGTCGACTCAAGGCAGATCATAGTCGACTCGGTCCTTCCCGTCCTCGCCCACGTCGGGGGACCAGGCGAGACGAGCTACTACGCGGAGGTCATACCCGGCGCAAGGGCTCTGGGAGTCCCGTTCCCCGTCTACCTCAGGTACACAAGGACATTCTACAACACTCCGTGGAATGAGGTTCTGGCCAAGAAACTGACACTGAGAGGTTCCCCCACCCTGCTAAGTGATGAGCTGTTCGGCGCCTTAGCCGCTTGGGTCCAGGCGAAGAGGGAGGGGAATGACGAGGAGCTCCTGCAGGCTCATGTCTGGATGAGCGAGTCCTTAGACGCCGCATACTCGGGGCTCTTGGAGCGGCGACAGGGCCTGATGGCTGAGATAGACGCTGTCAAGGCGAAGCTCGGGAAGGCCGCCGAGAGGGGCGAGCTCATACGGGAGATGAGGGAAAAGCAGACCCTCCTGGGCGAGGTCGATAACTACCTCTCATCGGCCTTCGGCAGGTTCAGCCAGGAGAGGTACGGGCAGGAGGTCAGCTGGCTTTGGATCGACCTGGCCGCCGCTTCAGGGGTCAGTGATCTCATCGGACTATTTGCCCGCCAGTACTCAGCTGGGACACCGAACTCGTCTGTCTTCTACGTGAACCTCTAGGTCCCTGTGACACCCTCGAATGTCTCGATGTAGGCCTTGACCACCTTATCAGCTGTGAATCGCTCGATGATGGTCTCTCGGGCCGCTACGCCGAGCCTCCTCCTCAGCTCCCTGTCACTGGATAACCTTAGGATAGCCTCGGCCAGCTCCTCCGGCTGCTTGGGCGGCACCAGCAGGCCGTTGAAGCCATCTCTGACCACCTCCGGTATGCCCCCGACGCTCGTGGCCACCATCGGTAATCCGCAGCTCATCCCCTCGAGGAGAGTGAGCGGCGCGCTCTCGGTCTCCGAGCACAGGACACCTATGTCGCTGCACCTGAGCATATTGGCCACGTCGTTCCTGAAGCCGGTCAGGGTGACGTTCCCACCGAGGTTGAGGTGCTCTATCAGCTTCTCTATACCATGTCTGTCCGGCCCGTCACCTACGAGCATCAGCCGGGCTCCTGGCGCCTCCTTGACCACTATCCTCATCGCGTATACGAGGTCCTGTATTCGCTTCACGGGCCTGAAGTTGCTGACGTGGGTCACCAAGATCCCCTCGACCCCCCTCTCAACCGCCTCGCACGGGGCTGGGCTGTAGAGATCTGGATCGACGAAGTTGGGGATTACCCTGATCTGGTGCCTTATCGCGAGCCTCTCGTACGCCTCATGCTGCATGAAGACTGAGACCGCCGTGACCGCGTCGGCCCTGTTGATTGAGTATGTGTTCACTCCCATGTATGATGGGTCACTCCCGAGTATGGTGACGTCGCTTCCGTGTAGGGTGACGACGTAAGGGACGCCCGTTATCTCCCTCGCGAGGAAGGCCGCCGTAGCGTGTGGGATCGCGTAATGGACGTTCATGACGTCCAGCCCCTGCTGCTCCTGGACCCTGGCCATCGCCGAGCCTAGGGCGACTGTGTAGGGCGGGTACTTGAAGAGGGGGTACTCGACGACGTTGACCATGTGGACGTGGACCCCCTCCTGGTCGATGCCCTGTATGGCGACGGGTCGCTCGTATGTGATGAAGTGCACGTCGTGTCCACGCCTTGCCAGCTCAACCCCCAGCCTCGTGG
>CAZYUK010000114.1:0-5194 GCA_964650675.1 uncultured Candidatus Bathyarchaeia archaeon | reverse complement strand
GAGGAAGAGGATGGGGGAGGGTCAGTTCGGCGCCGGCAGCATGGGGCCAAAGGTCGAGGCATGCATCGGCTTCATCGAGAGGGGCGGGGAGGTGGCGATCATCACGAGCCTCGAGAAGGCTGCCGACGCACTGAAGGGCAGGACAGGTACCCGCATCGTGCGGGGATGAGACTCCACCCTTTTAAGTGCCCGCGTAGCTTCTTATCTTGATCTTAGGTATGGACGGTTTGCTGACCCCCCTGCTCACGCAGCTCGGTGTCGGGGGGATAGGTGGGCTCTGCGTGGGCTACGCCCTGAAGAAGGTCGCCAAGCTCACAGCCATATTGATAGGCCTCGCCTTCCTCACCCTCGAGCTGCTGGCTTATTACGGGATAATTAACATCAACTATGGCCCCCTCACGGAATGGGCCAACGGCGTCATCGGCGGCGTGGGCGCCTTCGAGGGCGTCCTCTCCACGATAATCGGGAACCTCCCGTTCGCCTCGAGCTTCGTCGTCGGCTTCGCGATAGGCGTCAAGTTGGGTTGACCGGCCTGAGGCGGGCGCAGTAAAGCCTCTCGAAGAAGAGGGGCATCGTTTCGAGGATCTCCCAGCTGTATTCGGGGTGCTCGCCTGGGTCGAGGCCCGTCAGGCTTGAGTAGACGATGAGGATCGAGCCGTCCTTCTTTAAGTGGTGCGGCGCGTCTCTCAGGAACCTTTCGATGATCTCGGCACCCTTGGGCCCGCCCTCCCATGAGGATCATTTACGCCCTCACCTGGTAGGTATGGTGGGTTGAATATTATCCAGTCAAAGCGCCCCTTCATGCCCTCGAAGAGGTCGCCGACCTTGAAGCTGATCTTGCTCGAGACGCCGTTCTCGGCGGCCCTTCTCTTCGCCTCATCTATCGCCGACTGGTTGACGTCGACGGCTAGGACGCTAGTCACCTCGGGCTTCAGGGCAGCCTCGATCGCAAGGATTCCGCTTCCGGTGCCCATGTCCAGCGCCGAGCCCTCGACGAGCCTGACGACATACCCTAGAAGCAGGAAGGTGTCCTCGGCAGGACTGTAGAACTCGTCCACATTGAGTAAGGTTCGTCGGGTTCTCTAAAAAGGATGCCCCGAGTGGACGGTTCGACGATTTAGAAAGGGGATCGTCAGTAGGCTCTCGAGAAGTAGGCCACCGACTTCGCCGGGTCGCCGCATAGGATGCAGGGTCCGTCTGGCTGCTCCTCGGTCTCCCAGAGGGTCCCCCTTATCTCGCCCGAGACCTTCTCCTTGAGGTTGTCGGCGCATTGTCTGTCCCCGCACCAGTTTATCCTCGCGATCTTCCTCTCCTCTATCCGTTTTAGGAGTTCGTCGACGTTCTTCACGTCTATGATCGTGCCCGCCATGTATTTCCTGCTCCCGTCGCTGAGGTTCTCGAAGATGGCGTCGAAGAGGCTGTTGACCGTGGGCACGAGTTGTTTGAGGTCCGCCTTCACCTTCTCGAAGGTGTCCCTCCTGACGATCGTGACGGTGTTTGACTTCGCCTCGCGAGGGCCGATCTCGATCCTGAGCGGGACGCCGTACATCTCCCACTTGTAGAACTTCTCGCCCGGCCTGAGGCGGTCATCGTCATCGAGCACGACCCTGATGCCGGCCTTCTCAAGCGCCTTCGCTACCTTGGTGGCGTACCTCTCCGCCTCAGCTTCCTTCCCCTTGATCGGGATCGGGACTATGACGACCTGCTTAGGCGCCACGACCGGGGGCAGGATGATGCCGTGGTCGTCGCCGTGCTGGCTGATGACTGCGGCGAGGACCCTGCCGAAGCCCATCCCGTAGCATGTCGTGGCTGCGTGGACCTGCTTGCCGTCCTCGTCCTCGTAGGTGAGGTCGAAGGCCTTGGCGAAGTTGTGGCCGAGCTGGTGGACTGTGCCTATCTGGTTGACCTTGCCGTCCGGGTTCCAGGCGTCGAAGGCGAGGCTGTAGACCGCGCCGGCGAACTTGTCGAAGTCGGGGCGCTGCAGGATTATGTAGCTGAGCCCCAGCCGGTCGTAGACGCTCCTGTACGCCTCTACGCCCGCCCTGACCTGGCGCTCGGCGTCCTCGTAGGTGTCGTGGGCCGTGTGAGCCTCGTTCCAGAGGAACTCTCGCCCCCTGTAGAGGGGCTTGGTCGCCTTGGTCTCGTACCTGTAGACGTTGCAGGTCTGATGCATCCTGAGGGGCAGGTCCGCGTGGCTTCTGACCCACAGCTTGAACATGGGGTAGATGGCGGTCTCGCTCGTCGGCCTCAGCAGCAGCCTCCTGTCGAGCTCGTTCTCCCCGGCGTGGGTGATCCAGAAGACCTCGGCTCCGAAGCCCTCTATGTGCTCGGCTTCACGTTGGAAGCTTTCCTCGGGTATCAGTACGGGGAATTGCATGGGCTCGTGGCACGTCGCCTCGAGCCGCTCCTCGAGCATCGCCATGATCCGCTTGGCGATGCTGAAGCCCCACCCGGTGTAGACGGTGAAGCCTTTCACGGGGTAGCGGTCGTCGGCTATCTTCGCTTCCAGCAGTACGTTGTCGTACCACTCGCTGAAGTTCTCCTTGCCTATGAGCTCCTTCTCAGAGCCCTTATTCCCCGACATGGTCTTTCCCTTTACCCCCAGAGGTGGGTTTACCTTTAAAAAGATTCACCGATAAGTGTTCTCCACGACGTTGTGACCGGCGTCTGGGCGATCCGCTGCATAAATTTTAGGACGTTTTTCAGTCCTAAAATGGGTACCTCCTACTCTTTTTCAGCGTCTTGTGGCAAGCAGGTTACCCTTCGACCTTCCGAATGGCTTTTTTTCCATCCATTCAGAGGTACCCCCCCTATGTTTTTTATGCGGGGCGACGTGAGCACGGAGGCCGGCTGGTGATTAGGTATGGTTTTTAACTGAAGCCTTGTTTAGTTTTAGCCGAGTTGGTGGAGGAGAACGCATTCCAGCTGCTCTGCAGGCCTGTCCGTAGGCTCCTAGATGAACGTGGGTTTGATAAGCCGACGGAGCCGCAGCAGAGGATCATCCCCCTGATACTCGAGGGGAAGAACGTTCTCCTGATCTCGGCGACGGCGACTGGGAAGACCGAGGCGGCTATGCTCCCGGTGATGGACAGGTTCCTGATGGCGGGGGGCAGGAGGCCCGGGATAAGCATCCTCTACATCACCCCGCTGAGGGCCCTGAACAGGGACATCCTGGACAGGATGACCTACTGGTGCAACAGGCTAGACATCAGGCTCGGCATCAGGCACGGCGACACAGGCGAGCAGGAGAGGACGAGCCAGCGCGTCAGCCCGCCTGACATGCTCATCACGACCCCGGAGACTCTTCAGGCGATCCTCCTCGGCAGGACGCTGAAGCACTACATGAGGTCGGTGAGGTGGATAATCGTAGACGAAATACATGAGCTCGCCGACAACAAGCGTGGGAGCCAGCTGAGCCTCGCGCTTGAGAGGCTGAGGGAGATGGCCGAGGGGGAGCCCCAGCTCATCGGTCTCAGCGCGACCATCGGCAGCCCCGACAGGGTGGCCAAGTTCCTCGTCGGCGTGGATCGCCCCGTGGAGATAGTCCAGATATCGGCGCTGAGGGAGACCCAGTTCGAGATCATCTACCCCCATCCCGAGGAGCAGGACTATGAGGTGGCGACCAAGCTCTTCACCCACCCGGAGGTCTCCGCCCGGCTCAGGGCGATGAGGGAGCTCATAGAGAAGCATCAGACCACCCTCGTCTTCACGAACACCCGCAGCACCAGCGAGGTCCTGGCGAGCAGGTTCAACCTATGGGACCTTGACCTCCCGATAAGCATCCACCACGGGAGCCTCGCCAAGACGAGCAGGATAGCGGCGGAGAGGGGGCTGAAGGAGGGCGACCTCCGCACGGTCATCTGCACGAGCAGCCTCGAGCTCGGCATAGACATAGGCAGCATAGACCTCGTCATCCAGTACAACAGCCCGAGGCAGGTCACGAGGCTCCTGCAGCGCGTCGGAAGGAGCGGCCACAGGCTCGACAGGATATCCAAGGGGGTGATAGTCAGCCTGAACAGCGACGACACGCTGGAGTCGATGGTGATCTGCAGACGCGCCCTCCTGGAGATAATGGAGCCGCTTCAGGTTCCAGACAAGCCGTACGACGTGATGGTGAACCAGATCACGGCTGAGCTCATGCAGAGGGGCAGGCTCTACTTCCTCCAGGTGCTGAACCTCTTCAAGAGGGCCTACCCGTACGCGGACCTCACGATCGAGGACGTGAAGTTCGTCGCGGACTACATGCACAATAGGTTCCCGCGGCTGGCCTGGGTTTCACCCCAGGACGAGGCGATAATCAGGCCGAAGGGCAGCCGGAAGACCATCTACACATACTTCTTCAACAACCTGAGCATGATACCGGACGAGAAGGACTACCTCGTGCTCGAGGCGAAGGACGAATCCCCCGTCGGCATCCTCCAGGAGGCCTTCGTCGCCGAGTACGCGAAGCCGGGCGTCAAGTTCACCCTCCGCGGCAGCCCCTGGAAGATACTGAACATCCACAACGACAAGATCTACGTCAAGGCGGAGGACGACCCGACAGGCGCCATACCGAGTTGGATAGGCGAGGAGATACCGGTCCCACTCGACGTGGCTCTGGAGGTCGGCAGCATCAAGGCGCGGGTCGAAGACGGGCTGAACGAGGGGCGGAAACCGCAGGAGATAGCTGCGGAGCTGGCGAAGGTCTACCCAGCGAACCCTGAGACCATAGGCAGGGCGATGGTCGAACTCGTAGACCAGCACAGGGCCAGCTTCCCTATACCCACGGACAGGAGGGTCTTGGTGGAGGACTGGCAGGACAACGTCATAGTCCACGCCAACCTCGGCAGCCTCGTCAACAGAACCCTCGCAAGGCTACTGGGGCACATAATCTCGGAGGACACGGGCTACCCCGTCGGCGTCCAGCAGGAGACGTACATGGTGGTCACCCAGACCGTAGGAGAGGTGGACGCCAGGTACGTCGCCAGGCTCCTCAAGACCATCGCCGACAAGGAACTTGACCACACGATCAGGGAGGCCGTTATCAAGACGGGCCTCTTCAAGCGCAGGCTCATCAACGTGGCCAGGAAGGCCGGGGCGCTGAGCAAGTTCGCCAACTTCAGCAACATCACCCTGGGCAGGCTGATGAAGAGCTTCGAGGGGACGGCCGTCTTCGAGGAGGCCCTCAAGGACACCATAAGGCTCGACCTGGACG
>CAZYUK010000113.1:0-5235 GCA_964650675.1 uncultured Candidatus Bathyarchaeia archaeon | reverse complement strand
TTTGTAAGCAAAGTATAATACTCATGCAACAACATCCTCCGCAAGCCTTCGCCGACCGGGAGGCGGAGCTGGCGTTCCTCGAGAGGAAGCACTCAGAGCCCGGCGCCAAGCTCATAGTCATCTACGGGAGGCGCAGGGTCGGCAAGACCGCGCTCATCAAGAGGTTCATCGAGGGCAAGAGGGGCGCCTACGTCCTCTGCACCCGGGACAGCATGCGCGAGAACGCCAAGGAGCTGAGGCGCAGGCTCGCGGAGCTGACCGGGAACGACTACTTCCTGTCGATGGGGGAGGCGTCGATCGGGGACCTCTTCGGGATGTTCGCCAGGGAGACCGGGGCAGGGAAGGCGGTGCTGGCGCTGGACGAGTTCCCGTACCTCATCGAGCTGGACGCCGGGGTCACCTCGACGCTGCAGAAGGCATGGGACGAGCACCTCTCCAAGACCGGGATCACGCTGATCCTCTGCGGCTCGAGCCTGGGGATGATGGAGCGGGACGTGCTGGGCGCCGGCTCCCCGCTCTACGGGCGGCGGGCGGGCGACTGGAGGCTGGACCCCTTCGGGCCGGCGGCGGTGCCCCTCATGTTCCCCGGCATACCCGCGGAGGACGCGTTCAGGGCGTGGGCGGTCTTTGGCGGCACCCCCTTCTACCTCGCCCGCTACGACCCGTCCAAGCCCATGGAGGAGAACATCGCCGGGCGGGTGCTCACGAAGGGCGAGGTCCTCTTCAGCGAGCCGATGGTCCTCCTCAGGGAGGAGTTCCGGGAGCCGCGCACCTACGCCCTCATACTGAAGCAGATATCGCTCGGCTACAGGTCCCTCGGGGAGCTGAGCCAGGTGACCTGGCTGGACCGCGGGAACCTCTCCAAGTACCTCTCGGTGCTTGAGGCGACCCGCCTCGTGAGGCACGTCCTGCCCCTCTGGCAGCGGAAGAGGGGGCAGTACCTGATCGACGACCCCCTCTTCCTCCTCTGGTTCCGCATCGCGTACCCCAACATGGGGGACCTGGAGCTGGGGCTCGCCCGGGAGGTGATGGAGAGGTCGAAGCCCGCCCTCGCCCAGCACTACGGCGAGATGTTCCACCGGATGGCGATGGAGCTGCTGAAGACCGGAGCCGTGCCGGCGCCCTTCCCGCTGGCCGAGGTGGGGCAGTGGTGGCACAAGGGGACCGAGATAGACATCGTTGCCACCAGCAGGCCCTCCGGCGCAGCCGACCGCGAGGGCTCGCGGCTCCTCTTCTGCGAGTGCAAGTGGCAGGACGGCGTGGACCCGGAGCGGCTGGCCGAGAGGCTGCGGAAAAAGGCAGACGCGTTCATCGGCAAGGGGGGCTCCGTAGGGTCCGCAGCCATCCGCTACTGCCTCTTCGCGAGGTCCTTCGGCTCGAGGCCCGAGATCCCCGGCACCACCCTCTACGACATGGCAGACATCGGCAGGATGGCCTTTGGGCGAAGAGGGGGCAAGACAAGGGGGACCGCCTAGGCGGCAAGACATTTTTAATCCCGGACGGAGAGAATCTAGGCGTTGAGGTAGGATAGCCATGGGCACCCCGCGGATCTGCGTCATCCTGGGTACCCGCCCCGAGATCATCAAGATGTCCCCCATACTCCGCCTGCTGAGGGAGAGGGGCGCGGACCACTTCACCCTCCACACCGGGCAGCACTACTCCCACAACATGGACGACGTCTTCTTCCAGCAGCTGCACCTGGACCAGCCGAAGCACAACCTCCATGTAGGCTCCGGCACCCACGGGGAGGAAACCGGGAAGATGCTCCAGGGCATAGAGAAGGTGCTGATGGAGGAGAAGCCGGACGTCGTCCTCGTTGAGGGGGACACCAACACGGTCCTTGCAGGCGCCCTGGCAGCCGCGAAGCTGCACATCAAAGTCGGTCATGTGGAGGCAGGCCTGCGGTCCTTCGACATGTCCATGCCCGAAGAGGTCAACCGGATCGTGGCGGACCACGTCTCGGACCTCCTCTTCGCCCCGACGAAGGTATCGAAGAAGAACCTGCTGCAGGAGGGCATAGAGGATGCGAGGGTGCACGTCACCGGGAACACCATCGTCGACGCGGTGCAGCAGAACCTGAGGCTGGCGGAGACCGCGGAGCTGCCGGAGGGGCTCGCACTGGACCGCTACTTCCTCGCCACGCTCCACCGACAGGAGAACGTCGACGACCCGGCTAGGCTGAAGAGCCTGATGGATGCCCTGGCGCGGCTCCACGAGACCTTCGAGACGACGATAATATACCTCGTCCACCCGAGGGCGAGGAAGAGGCTGAGGGACTATGGGTTTGACGCGAGCCAGGGCGTGATGCTGGCGGACCCGGTGGACTATTTCACCTTCTTGCGGCTGGAGAGGAACGCCGACCTGATCCTGACTGACTCGGGCGGGGTGCAGGAGGAGGCCTGCATACTGAGGGTGCCCTGCCTGACGCTGCGGGACAACACGGAGCGGCAGGAGACCGTGGACGTGGGCGCCAACGAGGTGGCCGGGACCGACCCGGAGACGGTCGTGAGGCTGGCGAAGGAGGCTGTCAGGAATAAGAGGACCTGGAAAAACCCCTATGGGGATGGCAAAGCATCGGAACGCATCTGCAATCTGATAGAAATAAAATAAATCGAAATTTTATTGGACTGTAACTCTTATAAACTCTGAGAACAGTATTGTTCGTTGACCAGACAAACAACCGGTGAATATATTGGACGTCATCAGCCATTCCGAATTGCTTTCTCTTTGGAAAAGGGGCATGAGAAACGGTGCTTTACGGCGCCTCCCAGCGATCAAGCGAGGTTTGATTAGGGCAGCCATCGACTATTCCAGGCTATTCGGCGTGATAAGGAACGGTGACCTGATCAGGATGCTCGACGGGTTGGCTGAAAAGATCGGAAAGCGCCTCGGGCGCAGGATATGGGAAGCCGGGCTATCAAGGGCGGCCCGCTTCATGAGGAATGCGAGGATGATGTGTGCCTTCCCTTCTGTCCACAGGTGGCTCAACCAGGGGGAATACATATTCTGGCTTGGCACCGACTTGTTGACAAGACAAAGGGCTTGGGTATACTTCATGCCCACTCAGCGATAGGCAGGGCAGAGCCTTTTCCTTTTCAATGAATCCCGACAAAGCGAATCTTGCCCTAGCCGTCATCGCGCTCCTTGCCATAGCCGGATGCATGCAGCATGTCGATTCCCGCCCCATGGCGCCATCAGCGGCATCCCCGGAGAGCCTGCGCGCCCAGATCAACTCTGTTTTTCTCCTCCTGGAGGCTGCCGAGGCGAAGGGTGCCAACGTGACCGGCGCTGCGCTGAGCCTCAACCATGCCCTCGAGCTCGTTTCGGCAGGCGGTCCGGGAGAGCTGGAGCAGGCGGCATCGGTGATTCAGCAGGTGAACTCGTCGATCCCCGGCCTCGTTGCCGAAGGCGAGTCGGCCCGCTACTGGGGAACAGCCGGGCTGGCTGCCACACTCGCCGCTCTGGGCATCGCCGGGGTGCTGGTATTCCTCTTCATGCCGAAGCTCGTCTGGCGCCTATGGGCGAGGTCAAAGAGGGGCTGGAGGGTCTCCGCCCAATGATAGACGAGGAGGTCCGGGCAGTCGCCTTGGCGATCATCGTGATAGCGGGCGCCGCAGCGATCTCCCAGGCTATAGTCGCCGGGAGGACCGTCGAGCCCTTCTCCGCCCTCGGCACCCTGGGACCGAATATGAAGATCGGTGACTACCCCAAGACTGTCCTCGTCAACGAGACCTTCCGGGTCTACTTCTACGTCGAGAACCACGAGGGTAAGGCCATGAGCTACGAGCTCCGGATCAAGATCGGGGACAACGGCACCTTCATCAACGAGACCGCCCCGGCAGACCTGCCCACGGTCTTTAGTTATTACGCCATATTGCCCAACGGGGCGAACACCACCATACCGGCGGACCTCAGCATCCCCGCCCCGGTGGTCAACGGCAAGATCATCATAGAGATGTGGGTCCACTCCTCCAACGGGACCTGGTACAACGGACGGTGGAACCACCTCCAGATCAACGCCACGCTGCCGGAGCCTGTGGGATGAGCGACACCAAGAAGCGGGGCTGGCTGGACAGGCTGAGGGAATCCGGCAAGGCCAACGACGACCGCGGCGAAGAAACCGGGGAGGAAGAGGAGGAAGCTTACGAGCCCGACGAGCTGGCGAAGAAGACGCTCAATTTCCTCAAGTCAAGCAAACCGATGCCTTTAGGGGATGCAATCGCCGCAGCCTCCTCCTCGCTGGGCGCGAAGCCGGAGGAGGTCGCCAAGCGGATATACGCCCTGAGGGATGCGGGGATGCTCTCCATGGTGGATGATGACCCGCCGAGGAGCCTCCCATCATACCTGGCATCGGCCTACTCCCTCTGGTTCTGGGCCCTCCTGGCGTTGGTCTGCGCAACGGTGGCGGTCGTTTACTTCAGCCCCGGTCCCCTGATCTACATCAGGTACGCCCTGGGATCGCTCTTCGTCCTCTTCCTGCCCGGCTTCGCTCTCATAGAACTGCTCTACCCGAAGAAGGCGGACCTCTCGCAGCTGGAGCGCATCGCCCTCTCCATAGGGCTGTCGCTCGCCCTCGTGCCCCTGACCGGTCTCGTCCTCAACTACACGCCGTGGGGGATTAGGCTGGACCCCATCGTGGTCTCCCTCTCCCTGCTCACGGTCTGCCTCGCGGCGGGCGCCGTCGCCAGGAAGTACGGCTACCTGAGGCTCTCGCCCAGCAAGCCGGGGACTCGCAGGCAATGAGGATCGAGCCCCAGTCTCCCCACATCGTCGGCTACGCACTCGTCGCGTTCGGGGCACTGGCTGCGATCTTCTTCTGGTTCGTCATGGGGAACGTGCCGATGACGGCCCTTGGGATAGGGATAGCGGTGGTCGGCTCTTCCCTGGCAATCACGCCCCTCTCACCGGTTCCCTCAGCCATAGTGAGGAGGATGCTGGAGGGCTCCCTCCTGAACATCGAGGCCGTGCTGGAGGAGCTGAACGTCTCGGCGAAGGGCTTCTACGTCCCGAGGCCGGACGGCGGCGTCCAGGTCTATGCCCCCATGGGCGCCGCATCCATCAAGGCGCCGCCGCTGGACGCGCCGGTCGATGGGCTGGTGACCAAGGTCGACGGCAGCCAGTTCCTCGTCGTATTCCCGCCCGCGTCGCTGCTGATGAAAAACCTGGACCCCGGGGACGGAAAGTCAGCCGACCTCGAGGGGGCGATCTCCGAGGCGTTGGTGGAGGAGGCGGGCA
>CAZYUK010000112.1:0-5238 GCA_964650675.1 uncultured Candidatus Bathyarchaeia archaeon | reverse complement strand
ACCTTCATGGCATCTCCCTCGGCAACCGCTTCTCAACTTGGGGCAGCGGCTTAAACTTCTTGTGGGGCTCCGATTGGTACCAGTAGGCCGTGCTGCTGTAGTCGTCGCTCCTCCTGTTGGCGTGGCCGTGCTCGATTGTGACCCTGATCTCCTTGCTGAAGTAGACCGGGTCGAGGATGTGGTACCTGTACCATGTGACCTTGCCGGACCAGTTCTTGCCGCCTGGGATGGGTAGGCCGTGATACGGGGCGCAGTACTCCTGGGTGGGGCACCAGCTCATCCCGTAGTAGTCCTCGGTGCCGGTGCCGATGATGCTCGGCAGCCTCTCACCGTCTATGAATATCATGTCGTCCCCCTCTCCGTACCAGTTGAACTCATCGGTCTCCCTGAGATTGTGTATGTTGACGTTGCAGCCGACGTAGTGGCCGCGCCCCTCCGCCTCGAGGATCACGTAGTTGCCGGCGCCGTCGACGTTCTTCCCCTCGAAGAGCCAGGTCCTGTTGTCCATGCCGGCGTCCGGTATGCCGTCTGTCGGGTTCTCCCTGTGCCAAGTCGCGTGGAACCTGCCCAGGTTGGGATCGGCGTCTCCGTGCTCCTCATAGTCGACGTAGTAGTAGAAGGCCCTGCATTCGACTTCTCCCTGGTTCTCGACTGTTATCCTCGCCCCCTTGCCGTAGGGCATTGGCCACCAGCTGTTGAAGCCCTTGCCGTCCTGAGGGCTCATCTCTAGGGGCGCTGAGACGTAGTTGTGTGTCATGCCGTGGCCGATGCCGAAGAAGTCACCTATCGGCGCCTCCACGCTGGGCTCATCCTCACTGTCCCAGTAGGCCCTGAGTACGAGCTTCCTGAGGCACCACTTCTCCTTGGAGTCGATGGTGACCCAGATGTGCCTGATGCAACCTGCGCCTTCTATCTGGGCCAGGGTGACCGTGTTGCCGGCGGGGATGACGACATAATCTTTGTTTCCGCCGGTCCTGTCGTAGCTCGACGATCTCCCTCTACGACTATCCCTTAATTTGGGGAGTCCCATAAGGCAGTCGCCTGGATCGGGTGACATCATCCGCTGAACCTCTCTGCTTGATATCTGTCGCATGAGATTTAATATCTGCTGGGCTACAAGCCGTTTGTCGAAATTATTTCTTCGACGCCGAAGTCTATGAGGAGCGTTACTTCTTTTCGGCGGGCGTCTGGGAGGCCGCCTTCGCCACGCCATCGAACAGCTTCGTCCAGTCCACCCTTATCATTATGTACAGAGTGATCGCCAACAGGACTACGGAGGCCGCTACGCCCATCCAGCCACTCGACTCGAAGATGTCAACGATGAACGAGTAGCTGTATTTGCCGGCGTAGGCTATGACGAGGCACATGAGAGTCTTTCCCACGAGCATCGCCACGAGTATCTTCTTCAGGTCGTACTTCAGTATGCCCAGGGGGATGAGTATCAGGTCGTCGGGTATCGGCAGCAGGGCCGCCAGGAAGACTACGGTTGCGCCGTATCTGTCTATGAGGCGCTCGACTGCGTCGAATCTCTTGCCGTACCTCCTGTTCATGATCCTTCTCCCTCCCCTGCCCACGAGGTAGGCCGAGAGCTCCCCCACAGTGCATCCCACGCCGCTCACGAGCCCCAGGATGAGGGGGTCAAGGGTGGCCCCGAACGCGTACACGACCAGGGCGAATGGGACGGGCAATAGGATCGACAGGTTGCCGAGGAGGCATATGGCGAAGGCGCCGAGGTATCCGTAGCTCTGGACAACCCAGTCCATCCAGGCCAAGATTTCGGACAACGCCTTCCCTACCTGCGATATGCTGCCCGGATATTTTACCTTAGCACCTGGGAGCCGGATTCGGAGGAAAATTATGGTTGTGAATCTACTTCTTCGACTTCTTGAGCTCCTCGACCTTCCTGTTGAACTCCTCTATCTTCTTCTTTATAGGCGCCGTGTGGTTGGTGAAGTCGTACTCCTCGGCGACGAACGGGCCGTCCCACCACTCGACGGTGAGGCAGTCCTTCTCCGGGAGGAAGATATGAGGGACGCCGGCCTCCACGTCGAGTATCTTGCCTACGGTGAGGGGGTGGTTGCTCTCGCTGCCGTCCTTCTCCCTCCAGACATACCTGCCCTTCCCGTCCATCAGCAGCGTGTGCTGCCTGTTTGGATGGATGTGGTTGCCGCGGAACATGCCCCCGCGGGTGTAGAGGACGGAGTAGTACTTCCCCTTGTAGGTGAAGCTGTACCCCTCGCCGACGGCCGTGGGCTCTCCCCCGCCCCATCTCTGGATATCTATCAAGAACTCAAGGGTCATCACTGATACCTCTCAGGTCAAACTCTGACATCCGGCTCAACTGGATGCCATCGAACCATATTGATCCCCATGATCTATTAAAATGAGCGGATGTGACTCCTAATCCAAAATAGGGCGATTTTTGGTCTTCCAACCCAGTTTTTAATTTAAATTTAATATCATAGGTCACGGCTAGAATAACCCAGCATCATGGCACCAGGCTAATTGATGCAGGGCGATTTCGATGTCTGGGTTCCTCGGAAAGCTGAAGGAGAAGAAGGGGGAGTGGGATCAGAAGCAGGAGGAGAACAAGGTTGCGGACATACAGAGGCAGATTGATAACCTTTTCAGGGAATTCGAAAAGGATTTAGCGAAGCAGCTGGGCAAAATGGGCCTGTCACTCGGCTACTCCCGCCTCATGGGCGTGAACGCCAAGGCGAGGGAGGGGGGCTCCATCGTCGCCAAGTTCAGCGACGCCGAGGGGCACCCCGTGACCCTCGTTGAGACCCAGAGCGTGTACGACGGCTCGTCGAGGGGGATAGGGAACAAGATCTACTGGCCGACTGCTTTCTGGGGCACCATCGTCAAGGGCTCAGCCCCCTCCACGCTCATCTTCAAGGAGGTGAGCCAAGGCTTCATGAAGGGAGCCTCGAAGGTCTTCCTCCCCTTCCTCTCGACGTCCTTCAACGAGAACGAGCTCCCCAACTCACAGGAGTTGAGGAAACCCCTCCTAAGCGACCTGAACGGCGACAAGAACCTCTGCGACTTGATCTCCAAGAGGTTCGTGCTGAGCTGTTCAGTCCCCTTGTCCCGGAAAACTTGGCTGGACCTCAAGTGCGGTGACATCGCCGGGAAGTGCGTGATAGTGCCCGCGGGGGAGGAGACGGGTGTCTTCCTGAGGAACTACGGCGGCTACGGCGACACCAAGGCAGCCGTCGAGGCGCTCTCCAGGATAAGGGGTCACATCATCTCACATCCACCGACGGAGAAAGGCGTAGGGATGGTCCCGGCGCCCTGGATAGGCACCGTGTACGCCCTCGTCAAGGCGACCTCCGAGGAGATCTCTCGCATCGGCGCGGCGTAAGATCTTCAAACCATTTTCATCGGCTAGGTGTACAACTGGACTATCGTGCCGTCCTCCAGGACCCTGTCGAGGCCGACCTTCTCGTTGGGGAACTTGGCGCTAGTCCCCCAGATGCGGGCGTACTTGAAGTTCTCATAGAAGTCGTTATGTATGGTCCTAGCGAGCTCTCCGACAGTTATCCCCCTACGGACGACGACCGGATCCCTCGCAGGCTCCTCGCCCGGCTCCTTAGTGTATATGCGCGCTATCTCCAGGAGCTTGAAGAGTCTGCCCCCCAGCGTCGCGGCGAGGCCTGGAGTCTTCTGGGCCGAGATCACGATGACATCCAGCGGCTCGGCGGCCATCCTCAGCTGCTCCAGGGTGTCGGGGTCCAAGCCCAGATCGGCCTTGTTGGCTACGACGAGGGTTGGCCTGTACACTGCGTTGCCGAAAATGGCGTCCTCGAGGTCGTCGAGTGTTACCCTGCCCCTGATCCTGACGAGGGCCGACCTTATCCTGAACTCCCTAAGGAGGGCCACGGCCTCCTCCCTGGTGCAGCCGGAGAGCTCCCCCTCCCATATGAACTGGATGTCCCTGCCGATCCCTCTCCTCTGGATCTCGACCTCCCCCTCAGGCTTCGAGGTGAGTATCCGGCTTGCGTCGAGCTCCCCCTTGACCATCAGGAGGTTGCCCGCCGGGTCGTCTGTGAGGTCGACGACGATGATGACGCCGTCGGCGTTCCTGACCGCGCTCAGGTTCTGGAAGCCGTCGGCGCGTCCCTCGCTGCTCCCCTCGACGATGGGCGGGACCTCGACTAGCTGGAACTGTATGTCCTCGTATGGGAGCATCCCTGGCACGGCCTGCCTCGTCCCGAAGGGGTAGGGGGTGACCTCCACCTGCGCGTTGGTCACGGCCCTAAGGAGGCTGCTCCTGCCGGCGTTCGTCGGCCCTATGACGGCGACCTGGGCGGCCCCCGCCTTCTGGACGAATGGGCTCGGCGCCCCTCCTATCTTTGCCTGCCTCTTCCTCCTCTCGATCTCGTCCCTGAGCTGGACCATCTGGCGCTTGACCTGTTTGCACATCCTCTCCGTGCCCTTGTGCTTGGGGACGAGGCTGAGGAACTCGCCCATGAGCCTGAGCCGCTCCTCCGGGTTCCTGGTCAGGGTGACCTCTTCCCACTTGGCCTTCGCCTCAGGGGGGAGGTTGGTCGGCAACTGTCAAGCACCAGCCTGATACAATTAAATGAAAAACAGTTTATAAGAGATGGGAGAAGGTGAGCCGCACCCGGTCATCGAGGCGCTCATCAGAAGACATCGTATGGGAACGTGACTTCCGTATCCGTGATGTACTCGCCGACGAAATCCGGTCTGTATTCCGATCCCTTGCGATTGTACATGACCATGGTCTTCGCCGAAGCCTTACTCGAGATGATATTCAGCACATACTTTATCGCCGTTCCGTCCCTGAGATAATCATCCACGACCAGTATGCTTCCGGTCAGGTTTCTTATCTTAGCTTCCTCCTGGGGACTGATATTCTCGATTCTCCTTTCCTTGCCTGTGCCGACGTGCCTCAGGAAGATGGGATAGAATGTGGGTATCCCCAGCTTCGACGCTAAATAAGCCCCGATGATTGATCCTCCCCGACCTATCGCGACTATTTCAGTATATTCATCTAACTCTATCTGTCGATACAATTTCACAAGGAGTTCTTTGAACTCGTCCCAGTCAACTATCTTCAATTTCCTTGCACTTCATTAAAGAAAAGAGGATGCCGATTAAAATCTTTGGTTACTCACCATGAAGGCTCGAATCGGAACTCGGAAAGGAATTGTCCCCTCCAGGAAGGGTGGTGGGCCGAGCAGGGATCGAACCTGCGACCATCGCCACGTCAAG